>CAZMDI010000010.1:0-13502 GCA_964564995.1 uncultured Dehalococcoidales bacterium | reverse complement strand
ATAGCGAAGCTTTGCTTTCGGATGGCACGGTTTGGGGTTGGGGGATCTTGCAGAACAGCTATGCTCTCCCTATTCTTGACTACGGTTCAACTCCAGTGAAAGTTATTGGGCTTTCGGGAGTGGGCAGCATCACCGCTGGTTTCAACTATTGTCTGGCAATTGCCGCGCAAGTACCGGTTGTTCATTCTGCTGCTATCAGTATTACACTTTCTCCAAGCGGAACCAATCTATTTATTGGGCAGACACAAAAATACCTCGTAACAGCTCGTGATTCAAACGGAATCACTTGGGATGTGACTAAGGAAAGCACCCTGTCATCAGCAGCCGGGAAGTTTTCTGGGAATGTTCTGACCGCAACAAATCCCGGTTACGTCGATGTGCTGGCCGAGTATTCATCTGGCAGTGTGAATTTAAGCGTTATTGTCAAAACAAATGTGCAAAATCTGGGCCCGGTGACCAGTATAACTCTAAGCCCGGATTGGATGACATTGACAGTCGGCCAAACTCAAACCTACACCGCTACCGCCCATGATGCCAGAGGCAACACCTGGTATATTTCATCATTATTGGTTAATTTCGGATCTAATGCCGGGACTTTTTACAATTCCTCGATGACTGCTCGGAAAACGGGTGCTGCCCAAACTGTGTATGCATGTTACGATGCCATGCTTGCGACCTGCTCGGTAAATGTACTGGCCCACGGCACTGCAACAAGTATTAGCGTGACCCCAGATGGGATTAACCTCTTCCTCATGGGGACATACCCATATTCCGCAACTGCGCGGGATTCCCTTGGCAATTTATGGGATGTCACTGGTGATACGTTATTTACATCACCTGCTGGTATTTTTACTGGCAATACTTTGTTGGGAATGAAAATTGGTAACAATCAGGATATTGTTGGTTCCTATAATGGTTTCAGTTCATCTATCAAAGTTAGTGTCGGGACTGCCGAAGTCACGACCTGGGCCTGGGGAGGCAATACACAAGGGCAATTGGGTGATGCTAGCCTGATTACGCGAACCTTGCCTGTCGAAGTATTAGGTTTACACGGAATTCCCATTGCTGTTTCCGCGGGGTTGCGTCATAGCCTAATACTTTATTCTGACGGAACCGTGTGGGCGTGGGGCAGCGGAGGGTTCGGGCAACTTGGCGATGGCACAAATACCTGGATTACACAGAACCCGGTTCAAGTCACAAATCTTAGAAATGTCAAAGCAATTCAATGCATTGGCGACACAAGCTTGGCATTACTCCCCGACGGGACAGTTTGGGCCTGGGGTTACAATGGGTATGGTCAACTTGGTAATGGAACAATACTAGATAGCAATATTCCTGTTCAGGTGCCCGGATTAAGCGGAATAATGGCTATTAGCGGTGGTAGCTATTATTGTCTGGCACTTAAATCTGATGGAACGGTATGGGCTTGGGGTGATAACAGTTCGGGACAATTGGGAGAAGGGACAAAAACGGCGAGTTTAGTACCCGTTAAAGTAAGCAATCTTGATGGGATAACTGCCATCGCAGGTGGAGCGTGGAATGCGGTTGCATTAAAGGCGGGTGGCAGTGTTTGGATGTGGGGGAATGGTATTGCCGGAGGCGCGGTGCAAGTCACCGGTCTCTCTGGAATCATCTCGATTGCCGCGGGCGCAAGTTGCAGTTTTGCCATAAAATCAGATGGCACTGTTTGGGCATGGGGCAGCAATACTTACGGGCAACTCGGTGATGGTACTAAGAATTATCGCTCGACCCCGGTGTTAATATCGGGCTTGAGTGCTGTCAAATCTATCGCAGCAGGTAACGGATACACCCTGTTTTTAAAAGATAACGGAACAGTATGGGCTTGTGGGAGAATAGGCGAATTATCAGGCGGAAGAACTATGATCGATTATGGTACAGTCCCGACACAAATCAACGGAACCGGCGGCGTGTTCGCCGTTACTGCTGGTTATAGTCATGTTGTAACGCTAATAAAACCACTCTATTTTCAGGTGCACTCTCCTTGTGACGTTTATGTTACCGATCCCGACGGGCTTCACATAGGGATCGATCCAGCTACCGGCAATCCTGTTAATGAAATTTCGGGAGCCATATATACCGGCCCTGCTGAACCTGCGATCCTGGCTATTATGTTTCCTAAAGATGGAATATATAACATAATTATTGTTCCCCATGAAGGCGAGCCTCTCACGTCTACCTATAGCCTTACTGTGAATTTAGGGAATAAGGCGATAACTCTAGCGCAAAACGTAACGCTGGGCGATAGGCCTGTTTTAGGTTATAACTTTTCGTCTTCAAACGCTCCTTTATTGCCTGAAATATCGATTCAGGGCAATTCGATTGAGATAGTGAGCGGTGATATGATACCAGGCTTAGCTGATTGGACTGACTTCGGCAGCGCGGCGGTGGAGGAAGGTACAATCGACAAAACCTTCACCATCAAGAACCTCGGTGATGATTCGCTTACACTGTCAGGTACTCCCAAGGTGACAATCAGTGGGCCTAACGCGGCGGAATTTACCGTGACCTCTCAGCCAACTTCTCCCGTGGCGATTGCAGGGCAAACCATTTTCACCCTTCACTTTAATCCATCCGCCTCGGGTTTGCGTTCAGCTACTGTCAGCATCGCTAATGATGATAGCAACGAAAACCCATATACATTCGCAATACAAGGGACTGGTTTGAACCCGGGATTGCTTCGGGTCCAGACATCGCCAGCAGTGTCAACCAGGATTTACATTGCCGGTATCCCCAGAGACGATTGGGGCCTCAACTGGGTCAAAATTAATGCGGGGACCTACATACTCTCTTTCTCTGATGTTTATGGCTACACGACCCCTACATCGGTTACAGTCAACTATTACCCCGGCAATAAAGGCAACATTCAATCCCTCAGTTCACCCATAGTGATATCTGCCGATGTTGTCACTGAGGTCATCGTTAACTTCTCCCTACAGGGCAACCTCAGGGTGCAGACTTCGCCACCTATGCCAGCCACTATCTATTGCGACGGCCGCCCGATGGATGACTGGGCCTTCTGGACCAATATTGCCCCCGGAGACTACACCATCTCTTTCCAGCCGGTTAACGGTTATACCACTCCCGTCCCCGTCGTGGCCCATGTCACTGCAGGGGCTACCACCAGTATCACAGGCATATACATTGCCGGAACCAATGTGGTTGCGTCTGTGGCCCACGGACTGCTCAGGGTTCAGACTGACCCTGCTGTTTCCACCACTATCTATCTTGACGGCCTCCAGAGAAATGACTGGGCCCTTAACTGGGTCCAGATGCCAGTAGGATCCTACATGCTTTCCTTCTCCGACGTTTACGGGTACGATCAACCAACATCAGTAACAGTTAACTATTATCCCGGTACCAAGGGCAACGTTCAATCGTTGAGCTCACCCATTGTGGTCTCCGATGGAATAGTCACAGAGGTTCTCGTCAATTTCACTCAACTCGGCAACCTGCGCGTTGAAACATCTCCGGCAACAGCGGCTACCATCTATTGCAACGGCAACCCCATGGATGATTGGGCTTTCTGGGACAATATCGAACCCGGAGATTACACGGTTTCCTTCCAGCCGATTGAGGGATTGTTGACACCTCAGCCAATTACAATCACCGTCGTACCTGGCGCTGGCAAACATGTGATTGGAAATTATACGCTGGGGACTTCAAGCGTTGTTCCTTAGGGGGCAACTCATTGAAAGAGCACGAAACAACCATGAATTAGAAGCAAAATGAGCATTGTAGGGATAAAATCCCGACAGGACTGTTTCGGTGCATAAGACGTTGCAACAGTCCTGTCGGGGTATTTTGTGTTAAAGTCTGAAAATCAATTCAAAGGTTTTGGTTCTGTCTTTAGAACAGTACCGCCCACCATTTTAACCTCGGAATATCGGTACCATCCATTAACGGCAATTGTTACCCAATATTTATTAAGAATGTTTTCCGTTGCGCACAATAAATTCCATTTGTTGAGTATAGATGACGGGAAGTGGAGGGTTAAACACAATTCAGGTTGATACTTTTCTTGCCCATGTGTTTATACAGAAACAAACCCGAGATTAGCATGACCCGAAAAAGGCAGGGAAAATACCTGGGCCTTATTCATGCAGCTTTGTATAAGTATGTTATGAATTCGTGACTTGTACCAACGGCAGTCGGCAAACACTAACAGATACAATCACGCTACCCAGCATTGGGGAAACGGCAGCATACAGATTACAATATTTACCCAAGAGTCTAACGTCCCCCGCGATGATTTTCTTGTTTTTCCACTGCGATATTCTTCTGCCGCTCCTTTTTAACAGGGTCTCTTTCCACGAAGAGCGGATTCCCGGTGAACGGGTCCATTCCCGTGTAGTACATCAGAGCGGAATAGGTTGACGGCGCCGGCAGGAATATCTGGACCTGCTCCGGGTTAATCTTAAGCGTCCTGCTGGCAAATCGTTTCAGGCGCCGCATGTCTTCGTCCGTGCAACCGGGGTGGGCTGCAATCAGATAATAGGTTAGAAACTGCTTCTTACCCGCTTCACAAGTCATTCTATCGAATAATTGCTTGAACTCCACAAGCGAGGCCGTCCCAGACTTTCCCATTTTGATTAATACATGATCCTCTGTATGCTCGGGCGCCACCTTCATCTGACCGGAGACGTGATGTTCCACCACTTCCTGAAGATAATCCTTGCCGTATTCTTTGTCGCTCAGCAGAAGGTCATACCGGATCCCCGAAGCAACGAACACCTTCTTGACGCCTTCGATGCGCCGGAGTTGATGGAGCAGTTCCAGATGATGCCGGTGGTCCGCCCGCAACGAAGGGCATACCTCCGGATAAAGACACCGCCTGTGCGTACAGGCCCCCCTCTGGAGCTTTTGTCCGCACTCAAAACCATACATATTAGCCGTAGGGCCACTCACATCCACAAGGTAGCCTTTGAAATCGGAGTATTTCGTGAGTTGCCGGGCTTCCGCCAGCACCGAATCCGCGCTGCGCCACTGGACGGTGCGCCCTTCGTGTACAGTTATGGCGCAAAAGTTACACTCCCCGTAACATCCGCGATGGGTGGGAATGGCGAACTTGATGGTTTCCAAAGCTCTGACCTTCCCCAGTCGTTCGTAAAAGGGATGTTGGGCGCGATCGAAATTCAGCGCATAGACGTCGTCCATTTCGTCCTGTGTCAGCGGTAGAGCAGGCGGATTGTGAATAAGATAGCGTACATCATGCTTTTGATAGAGCCCTTTAGCCGTGAGAGCATCGTTGTTTTGATAAAAAGTATGAAACATATCGACAAAGGATCGCTTATCCTCAGCGACCGTCTCGTATGGTGGCAATTCCAGATAATTCAGTATTTTCTGGTCGTTCTCGTGTGGGCCGGCTATATAGCATAGACCCCGTATACTTCGCGGGTCAGCGCTGTCGCTGAGCGCGTTCGCGAGTTCGACTACTGCCCTCTCGGCCATACCATAAATGAGATAATCGGCCTTGGCGTCGAAAAGAATGGGGGAACGTACGCTATCTGACCAGAAATCGTAATGTGCGATGCGCCGCAAGCTGGCCTCGATGCCTCCAAGCACGATGGGCCTAGTCTTCTTGAAGTAACGCCGGAGCAAATTGGCATAGACTATGACAGTCCGGTCTGGGCGGCGATTATTACTGCCCCCGGGTGTGTAGTCATCACTTTTCCTTTTCTTCTTGAGCGAGGTGTAGTTGGCTACCATGGAGTCGATACTACCGCCTGTCACACCCCAGAAAAGCCTCGGCTCTCCCAGGCGGGTGATGTCCTCGCCAGAGTGTATATCAGGCTGAGCGATGACACCCACCCGGTAACCCGCACGCTGCAGCACTTTCCCGATGACCGCCGTCCCGATGAACGGGCTATCGATATAGCTATCGCCCGTCACCAAGATGACATCCAACTCATTCCATCCCAGGCGATCCAGTTCCTCGCGTGTTGTTGGTAGAAACATAATATGTGCATTCTCCATGAGCACCCAACGAATCAGGCGGACCAACTCACAAGATAGTTTAGCACCGAAGAAGCGACCGTGTTAAATCGGCCACACTCTTTGATGTTTTGTTTTATTTTTTTAGGGGGGGATCAATACATCCAAATTCGGCTTCGCTCCGTAAGTGAATTGGTTAACCTTCACGTTCCCAACCACTTTAGCAGGATTCGGCAAAAATAATTACCTTAAAACGAGATTTGGAGAAAATTGAATGTTTACTTTATTGCCAATCGTATCAAGCTGTTGATTTCATTCATATACAGAGGGCGGAGTTCCATGGGATATGTCCATGGGTATATTCATATTAGATATTTCCTGATCTGATGACTTCCATCACCGATTAGCCATGTACATGAGCCGAATTCCCTGGTTTACACTTCGCCTGATATCAGAGTAGACTCATAGCTCAACGCATGAGCGAAATACTGGTAAATGAGAAAGGTCCCAGTTGAGGCAGACCTTTATAGCAAAAGTGTTGGAAAATAGGCAAAAGAGGAGAATATCATCCTTAGTAAAAAGAAAACGGCTGCGACAATAGAAAAGTTAGAGAAGTCCCGAGAAGAGAACGAAGAGACGGTCGATGAAGAGCCCCTCAAAGAGGAGTTAGACGAGGAAGATCTCCCTACCAAAGAAGCCCTTGAACAGGTTGGGATTCCTCTCGCTGAATTGGCGTTATCTCTAGTAGTTCTGGAAGATCCTGGATTAGTTGCAGACCCTGTGCACATGTACCTGCACGAAATCGGGCGTGTGCCCTTACTCAAGGCTGCAGACGAAAAGCGCCTCGCCCAGAGTGTGGAAATGGGCAAGCGCATCAGCGAAATAAAGAAGCGTTGCAACAAACAGACCGGCTACGACCCGACACCCACCGGGATTATCCAATGCATGCTGCGTGAAATAAACCAGGTAACGCCTTTGGTTCAAGGACTGCAAAAAGAATTAGGCATCAAATCGGATACCAGCTTCAAAAAAGCCCTGTTCAACCCTCAGCTGCACGCTGCCATCGACAACGAGATTGACCAGGGTATCACCTTGGCTTTATCAATAAAGTTCAATAAACCCCTGCCTGAAATAGAGCAGTTCATCATAGACTTGTCACTCAACTCCGGCCTTTTACCCCAGGAGGTTCTGGAATATATTGATGTAAAGGTTGAACTGGACGAACTGTGTCAACTGGCTGACGACCCAGCTTTCATCAAGTCTATTCACCATTTGGAAGTCAAAATCAAGCGATACTTTGACGAAATACAGCGTGAAGCCGCCAAATCCAAGAAACATCTTATCGAGGCCAACTTGCGCTTGGTGGTAAGTATTGCGAAAAAGCATATCGGCCGGGGCATACCCCTTCTTGACCTTTTTCAAGAAGGCAATATCGGCCTTATACGTGCCGTGGAAAAGTTCGATTATCACCGTGGCTACAAATTCAGCACCTACGCCACCTGGTGGATACGCCAGGCCATCACCCGCAGCATCGCTGACCAATCACGCACTATACGCATACCGGTGCACATGGTGGAAACCATAAACAAGCTCCTGTCTTTCAGCCGCCAGCTTTCACAGGAATGTGGCCGCGAGCCTACCGCAGAAGAAATCGGGGAACTAATGGAGCTACCCGCCGAACGAGTGCGGGAGATTATGAAGCTATCCCAGATGCCGATTTCACTGGAATCCCCCGTCGGGGAGGAAGGGGACACCAAGCTGGGGGACTTAATTGAGGATAAGAACGCCCTGGCTCCTCCCGAAGTTGCCTCGCACCAACTGCTCAAGGACCAGATTGACGATGTGTTGGAGACACTTACCCCGCGTGAGGCGAGAATATTACAATTGCGTTTTGGTCTAGAGGACGGGCGGAGCCGTACTCTGGAAGAGGTAGGCAAGGAGTTCAATGTTACTCGTGAGCGTATCCGTCAAATTGAAGCTAAAGCACTCCGGAAGCTGCGCCACCCAAGCAGAAGCAGGAAGCTCAGGGACTATCTGGATTAAAATGCAAGGCGGAGAGTTTAGTATTGAACTAAAAAATCAGATTCAATCATAATAAATAAAAGGGGGCCCGGTTTATAACCGGGCCCCCTTTTTTATACCCACTCCCGATTTATCAATGGCAGAGAACGCAAGTATTAGCCGGATAGGTGTTGAAGTGCGTTTTGATGGCGGCGCCCGTAGGGATCGGGGGTTTTACGGGAGTAGGAGTGGGTGTGGGCGTAGGCGTAGGCGTGGGCGTAGGTGTGGGTGTGGGGGTTGGTGTGGGGGTTGGTGTAGGTGTAGGTGTTGGCGTAGGAGTGGGTGTAGGTGTGGGTGTGGGCGTAGGCGTGGGCGTAGGCGTGGGTGTGGGCGTAGGCGTGGGCGTAGGCGTAGGGGTAGGTGTGGGTGTAGGATCAGGCGTTGGTGTAGGAGTAGGAGTAAGTGTAGACTCAGGCGTGGGCGGGATGGAGGGTGTTAGCGCAGGTGTAATGGGCTCCGGCGTAGATGTTAGTGCGGGTACTGGAGCAGGCGCGGGCATGACAGGTTCAGGCGTTATCACAGGCAAAGGGGGAGGCGCAACGGGTGCGACTGCCTGCACAGGAACCTGGGAGGGGATTGCGATCACGGGAGTAGATATCCCGGTCGTGGTAGGAGGCACCGACGGTATAACTGGGACAGGCGCAGCAGTCACCGTGAAATAAACTGTGGAAGGAGTGACAGCCACGGTGGGAACGGGTATCAAAGCGGGCTCCGAGGCCACCGAAACCCCCGGGGCCGGCGTTGATAACGTGGTTAAGTGTACAGTCTGGATAGGTGCGGCCGCAGCAGGAAGGCTAGTCTGGCCATCCCCTATGGGACGCAGGGCGAGAACAACTGCAATGAGCAATAAATAAGTGATCGCAGCTGAGAGTACGGGCCCTAATAATTTGTTTAACTTGTTCATTATTTTTTCTCCTTATAGAATGGTGCCGTCAAGATGAACCGATGAAACGGCGTTATTGACTTTTTTGACCTCCAACAATAACTTTAACATGCGGAAATGAATTGCCCATTAACCCAAAATGAACACCAGATGAATATCGGGCAGGGAGTTGGGTTCATCACAAATTCATTTTGGCGTAATATAATATTGTATTGGGTCTACTTTTGAGGTGAACCTTGAGACTCCTAGTCGTCGAAGACGAGAAACATCTGGCCGATATCATCAAACGCGGGCTGCAAGAGCAGGGTTATGCCGTCGACGTTGCCAATGACGGAGACCAGGGGCAGTATCTAGCGGAAACCACCCCGTACGACCTCATTCTGCTCGACATATTGCTGCCGAAAAAATCCGGCCTGCAGGTCTGCGGAGAGCTTCGTTTGAAAAAGGTCACGACTCCTATCATCATCCTGACCGCCAAAGACAAGGTTGCAGACCGAGTACAAGGGTTGGATTGTGGAGCCGATGACTATATGACCAAACCATTTGCCTTTTCCGAACTCCTGGCTCGTATCCGCGCGCTTTTAAGACGGGATATGACGGACAAATCACCCAAAATAAGTGTTGGAGACCTGGTCATGAACCCCGTGACTAGACAGGTAAAGCGAGGAGACAAAGAGGTCTCTTTGACCAGCAAGGAGTTCACTCTGTTAGAATATTTCATGCGCCACCCTAGCATGCTGTTAACCCGAGCCATGTTGGAACAGCATGCATGGGACTATGAATTCGATGGTGGATCGAATCTGATTGATGTATACATCAGGCGTATTCGCAACAAGATCGATATTAAAGGACGTAAAAGCTTGATCGAAACGACCAGGGGGGCAGGCTATCGTATGGTATCCAAATGAGACGTGTAAAAAGCGTGAGGCTGAGGCTGACATTATGGTATATGCTGGTGCTGGCGGCATTGCTGATGTCTTTCAGCATAATTGTTTTCATTCTTTTAACCAGTAACCTCAACCAGCGACTTGATGAAGGAATCAAACTTAGGTCCGCGCATCTTTCGGCCTTACTTGCCAAAGAAGACACTTCAGGTGGTTTGATATTAGATAGTAACGATATCCTGAGTTTTCAAATACAGCAAGATGAGTCTGCGCAAGTTTTTGGTTCCGACGCCGCCCCCTTGCTTGCACTCGGCCTTCAACTGGATGATTCGCTTATAAAACCTGCAGTTGCCAGCGCTCTGCGGGGTGAGAGCGGGTACCTGACGACGAAAACGAAAGGCGGCGATACGATACGCATTTACAGTGCACCCATGACACACGATGCATCTGTCGTTGGAGCTGTATTGGTTGGGCGGGAGACAAGAGGCGTCGCTACCACGCTGGACTCGTACAAAAGCATGGCTTCCCTAGCTTTGGCATTGATTACGTCGCTCGCAGGGGGAGGGGGATACTTCATCACGAGCCGCGCCCTGAAACCTGTCCGTTATATTGCAGAAACAGCCAAAGTTATTGGAGACGGGGACCTGACCCGCCGAATTGAGCTAACAGACGGCGACGAAATCGGAGCTTTGGTGCTGACGCTCAACAATATGTTTGACAGGTTGCAATCCGCTTTTACACGCGAGCGCCGTTTTACCTCCGACGCTTCCCATGAACTCCGCACGCCACTCTCTATTATCGAAGCCGAGGCCACCCTCACTCTGGAAAGAACGCGTTCCAAGAACGATTACAAAAAGGCCCTCAGTCTGATCGCTCAAGAGACGACCCACATGTCGTCCATAATCAACGATTTGTTGTTTTTAGCTCGCAGTGAGGCCGGGAAAGTAAAATTCGAATCGGAGCCCCTGAAACTGGGGGATTTTATAAAAGATCTTGCCATGGATGTATCAGTACTTGCCAGACGTAAAAAACAAAAACTGGAATTGAAGAGAATAGAAAATCCAATAATACTGGGGGATGAAATTCGGTTGCGTCAATTATTTCTGAACATTTTGGAAAATGCGATAAGGTATACGCCGCCTAAAGGTACAATTACGGTGTCATTGTCTGTGAAGGATAAAATCGCAGTGGTTGATGTAACTGATACAGGAATCGGGATTGCTGCTGGAGATCTGGAACAAATTTTCGAGCCGTTCTTCCGTGCTGATGAGAGTCGGGCACGGGAAGAAGGCGGAACAGGTCTGGGCCTTGCTATAGGGCAACAAATCGCGGTCGCCCATGGAGGGACTATTAAGGTCGAGAGCCAAGAAACTAAGGGGAGCTCATTTTCGGTATTTATACCTGTGAGTACAGAAGATCAGAATTATGGAGAGCTCGCCCTCAAAAAAGGAAAGAGAAACACACCGAAAGGTTTTCGATTATTTAGCTGGCCTTTTAGTAAATAATCAGGAAACTTGATTATTCACCGACTGGCTAGCGTTTGTCGATTCGCGCCTGGATACTGGATTGGGAGACAGGGGCCCTTGGTATATATAATTGGGTATTTAAAGCTCGTAGAACACTTATTCAATATGGTTACGTTGGGCTCAAACCAATAACCAGCCATTGTATATTTTAAATGTTATTTCAAAGATCTTGATTCTGTCTTTCGAACAGTATCACCTTTCATCTCGGCGCACCGAAATGACTATTGAGACATTTCGCCTCAAACAATCTGTGACACACCCCTCATTCCCTATTTTGAACAAACACAATTAAGGCCAGGTTTCTTCAACTAATCCAATATGAAAATCCGCCGAGCAAAGACATAAATAAAAGTAAATATTTTCACGCACTAACCATCTAATGATTATGCAATTGTATTATGCAATTTGACGGGATTTTCGATATTAGTTTATAATATATAAACTATTGACTAAATATAAAGCAGTTGCCCCACACATCCTGGCCTGAAACGGCCGGCCCGAGAGATATGAATAAACCCGATGCCATCAACGAAATAATCGAACTCCACAAACAGGCCACCAAAGTCCTGGGGAGCTATGCCATCGAGTCATGGAGAAAACTTGACGTACCCATGGCTCAGCTTAAAAGCCTGTTTATCATCGCAAACAAACCGGATTCTAATTTCAAAATGCTGGCACACGATCTGGGGGTAACATCCGGAAATGTCACCGGGATCGTCGACCGCCTGGTAGAACAGGACCTGGTGAGCCGAAATCTGGACCAGGGAGACAGACGCGTCATTCACCTCGAAGCCACCGAAAAAGGACTCGACCTTCTTGCCAACCTGATGGAAGTCCAAAACCAGCAGATGTCCCATATCCTGACTCACATGAGTCTGGAAGAACTTATTTCGCTATCCCGGGGCCTCTCCGGGCTTATCCAGGCGGTCAAGGACCACCAAAAAGAAACAGGTTCCAATGAATGCCACGGGGCATAACCGGGCCGGTTAAATAACAAAAAACACGGTATTCACCGTTAAAGAAGGGGAATCAATCCATGTGGCATCTTACTAAACTGGCGCTACGCAGCAGAGCGGTTACGATAGGCCTGGCGCTCCTTATCGCCGCAGCTTCTCTCTGGGCCTTCATGGGCATCAAGACGGAGCTCATACCCAATATCAGCCTGCCATACACAACGATAGTCACGGTTTATCCGCAGGCAGGCCCCGACGCGGTCGCGAGCGACGTCTCGGCGCCCGTAGAAAAGGCCGTCATGGCCTCCTGGTCGGGCAAAGGTCTGAAACACGTGACCTCCACCTCCGTCTCCAATCTTTCCGTGGTCATGGCCGAGTTCGAATTCGGCACGGATATGAACAAGGTGAGCGACAGCCTGACCGCCGTCGTGGGCAAGCTAAAATTGCCGCAGGCGGTTACAGACTTCGCAGCGCAGAGCGGGGGCACAGCCAATCCACAGATCATCCCCATCAATATGAACTACATGCCCCTTATCAGCATGGGTGTTTCGGGGAGTCTACCGACGGACCAGCTTAAAAAAATTGTTGATGAGCAGATCGTACCTGCCTTGTCAAAGGTTGACGGCGTTTTGCGCGTCGACGCCCAGGGTGGCGACCGTGACCAGGTGGTCATATTGCCTGATGTGACCAAAATGAACCTTCACGGCATCTCGATGGCCCAAATCGCCGGGTTACTTTTAGACCACAATACATCTATTGAAGCGGCGGCAAGGACACCGCTGGCCAACGGCGTCACTCTTGGCGACGTCGCCAGCATTAGCCTCAGCCCGTTACCCTCGACGGCCATCACGCGTATCAATGGGCTCCCGAGCATCAGTTTGTCCGTGGTGAAAACAGAAGCCGGCAACACCGTGAACGCGGCGGGAGCCGTGGTAACCAGGGTGGCGGAACTCCAGAAACAACTGGGCAGCGACGTCACCATCACCACCATCTCCAACCAGGCGGATTTCATCCATGCCAGCGTCTCGCAGCTTGAGGAAAAAGCCATCTTCGGCGGCATACTGGCCGTGCTGGTGGTCTTTTTCTTCCTATGGACCGTGCGGGCATCATTGATCACGGCCATCTCCATCCCGCTCAGCATCTTCTTCGGTTTCTTGTGCATGCGCCTTTCCGGCATCACGGTCAACATCATCACCCTCTCGGCTATGACCATAGCGGTGGGGCGGCTGATTGACGACAGCAT
>CAZMDI010000009.1:10189-13588 GCA_964564995.1 uncultured Dehalococcoidales bacterium | reverse complement strand
GAAGCCAAGGTAAACCAGAACATAAACTAACCAACCAAGTGCGATTATTTTCCTTCTCCCCAGTTTGTCCGAAAGCATACCCATTGGTGTCGAGACCCCAGCGTATACAGCGTTGAATAATACCAGCATCATTGCCACTTGGATAAGTGGTACATGGATGTTCTGGGCTCGCAATATTAGAAAAAAATCACTTGAGTTGCCCAACGTGAATACTGCCATCACCGCAAGGAACACCTTGAAGCGAAGATCGAATCCTTGTTTTGTGTGTATCATCGAAGCACTGGTCCTTACTTTCACTGCTTCTTTCTTGGGCTCTCGGACGAGACCTATAATAACCAGTACGGCAGCAAATGCCGGGAATATACCCACGCTTATCATCATGCGATAGGTATCCCTTTGCATGTCAAAGCTGCCTGTGCCCTGGAAGAGATAGACGATGAGTGCTACTGTGGCCAGTCCTACCGCTGCTCCTGCGGTATCCATGGTACGGTGGAGACCAAACCCCCTGCCTCTCTCATGGGGCCCTAGGGAATCTGCAAGCAGCGCATCCCGGGCGGAACTTCGAAGGCCTTTACCGACGCGGTCTCCAAATCGGATACCCGTGACGGCAATCCACCCGTTTGCCAGCAACATTAATGGTTTGATAGCCGCGGCAAGCCCGTAACCTAATGTCGTGAGCAATTTGCGCTTTCCGATGGCGTCACTTATCCTCCCACTGATAAGGCGGAAAAGTGCATCGGTGCTATCAGAAATGCCACCAACCAGGCCAACCAGTGTTGTCGAGACACCGAGTACATTTGTCAGAAACAACGGCACTAGAGTAAAGATCATCTCGCTGCTGACGTCGGTGAAAAAACTTACTAAACCCAGAAAGAACACATTGGGGTGAAGTCCCAGGATTTTTTTGCGCTTCGTCTCCCTGCCAACTGTTTGCATTTTTTTATGCCCTTTCTGGCTAATGAGCGCATAATACCAGGGTAGAGTTACTATGGTATTAATGATGACTAGCCAGCGATACAGCTGGAACTAATTTTACGACAACCGGAGTGTTTTTAGCGACTTTTGCCCCTAGGTTTACCGCTACGGTTGATAGGGGGTCTATTTTTCTGCCTGTTGTATACCCTGATCCTGGTCTCCGGATAGATTGACCTTGTAAAAGTCGCTGCTCATCCCCGGAAGCATCATCATGAAATTGGGGGTAAAATCCAGAACGGTGGTTGTGGTATCTGTGATCAAATCTAAAATATGACCGCCTGCTTTGAGGTCCGATGTGAGAAAATGCAGATGATAACCCGGCACGTTCACGCCGCTGACATAGGTCGGACATCTGAATCCCACGATGGTGCCTGTGACGTTATTGAATTCAAAGATGGACTGGTTTTTAGTGACCTCGGTAAGAACGGGGTAAGGCTTCACCTGTTTGGGAACGCTGCGCGTCTTAACATAACCAAAAGTACCAGTGATTTTTATGGCGCAAAATATGTTTGGTGAAGGTAACATGCGGTCAAGGGCCATCTGAAGCTGGGCTAATGTCGTGCCCGGTATCATCGCCTCCTGCCAGTCGTTGTCGAAAAAGGTAACTTCAGCGAAAGGGAGCGTCATCGCATCAGCCACTTTATGGGCTGTCCCGTCGGATTTTACTTGGTAGAGATTCCCGTCAAGCTCTACCATTTCCCCATCCAAACCGTCGAAGGTGCCGATACCGAAATCGCCATAGCCCTTTAATTCACCGCTAGTAATAATTCCGTCATATACGCCCGCCATGAGCGCATTGATGGTGGATACCTGTGACAGGGTTTCCCGGTTGGCGATGGGGTTGGCGGCATAAGTCGCCGAGGAAAACGAAGGAGCACAGCCTAGAGTGAATAATGTTGTCAAACAGGAGACGATTACGCTGGTGGTCATATGTATGCCGTGCGATTTGGTCATGTTTATCCCTTGGCGGAGCGCCGACCAGAAGCATCGGTTTTGGCTAGTACTTGGTGTGGCTGGCAACAGGCCACGCGCTCGGTGCCCATGAGTTTCAATACAACAATACCTTCTGGATAGCCGGGATGGTTATTTTGGTATATCAAGTCGGTGTAGCTGAGTATACGATATCTGGAACGCTCTCAACAACTTTTACCCGCGTCTAACAGACGCGGGTAAAACCCTCACCATAGAACTGTGAGTCGATAGGTGGAATCTTTAATTTTATATTTATTTTAGATGGGTTATTCTTAAATCTGTAAAATGTTACTGAACGTGCTCATATCTACCGTGTAACTGCCTATCCTGCAGACTGCGGTAAACATTCCCTCCGTCACGTTAACGGCGTTCCCTTGCTTTGCAATTTAGACTGCATCTGCGTGGTCAATTTCTTGTAAAGGGTGGCGTTATACGAGCCCGTGAGCATTGGTTTCATGGTCGGGTCGGGCAGCACATTCCCATTCGCATCTTTAACCAGAGTCTGGTCGTTCAGATTCACCAGTTGACTGGGGTTCTGGTAAATGCTCTGGTTTCCTCCGAGTTGCTCTGCGGCGACGGCATATTTGCGTGAAGTGGCTGCGGGTGTGCCATCTTTGACCGAGGGATCCACGTTGGTGATGACTATGGAAACGTTGTTATCGCTGTTGACGTAAATCTCAAATGTACGGAACTGCTGAGGGAAATCGCGAAGTGAACATGTTTGGACCTCCCAGAATCCCTGTTCAGGAGTGGCGCCTGGGAATGCCTTGACGGTATTCTGGTGCAGATGGCCCGAAACCCACAGCATAAAATTGGGATGTCGCTGGAGTTCTGCCAATAGATCCGGCAGGATAACGGTATTCTGCGTACCGATAGGGTTAACAGAATTATTCCACCATTCGTATCCAGAATTGATCGCACAGACACCGATAGGCACATGCGCCGAGATAATCATGAGCTGTTCGTTGGTATCACCGTCTGCCAGTTCTTTCTTTAGCCATGCCCAGCGGGCGGCGTCCAGATAGGCGTGCCCATGGATACCGCCGTCACCGTCGGATTCATCCTGTGTGTTATCTAGCACGATAACTTTGATGGGGATATCGGATTTTGGTACGAAGCTGTAACAGGCAAACCCCTTTTCCTGATTCGGGTCGACCAGGTTGAACCCATGGCCGACAGGCTTGGAAGTTGTAGTGGAAAATTCCTTGATCCACTCAGTCCGTAAAAGTGAGCGCCGGTCGGGGTCGGCTACCACTTTGGGCGGACTGTTGAAATTTACTACATGCCCTGCGTCTTTGATGGCACCATCTGCAGTTGTGCCGTCTATAGTGCCCATATAGTATTGCTGGTTCCCCAGGTTTGCAGGATTAAGGAGGACATCCCCCATAGCGATTATGGTGTCGATTATATATGCCTGCCGCAGGAAAGCGCATACCGGGAAGGAACCGATGA
>CAZMDI010000009.1:0-10179 GCA_964564995.1 uncultured Dehalococcoidales bacterium | reverse complement strand
GCGCCTGTGCCAGGACCAGAATCTGGTGCGCTCGGCCAATCCCGCCAAACTGGCCGCCCGGGCCCGGACCCTGATGGAAAGCGCCTACCGGGAAGGAACCGATGAAAAAGTGATCGTGGTTTCCCAGGGTCTGGTACCAGGGAATGGATTTATCCAGTCCGGCAGCTTTGAAACGCTTCTGATAATCGATCTTGTCGATTCCAACATGAGCGCCGGAACTGGGGTTGATGACCTGTCCGTCGATGACGTCGATATACCAGCGCAGTTCGTTGTACTGGGTGCTATTGGCAACATCGCCGATCGAGAGCCCGAAATCGAAAGCCTTGCCCGGCTGCTTGTGCATGGCGTTGACTGTCTGTATGGCTGCGTCCAGAACCTGGGTAGTATAAAGCATGACCGGTGAATATACCGAGGTCTCCCAGGTCCATGGATAGTTGCCGAATCCGGGGATGGGGCTCGAGTAATGCAACTGCTGCAGATAGATCAGCTGGGCGGGAGATTCTTTGTCTGTAATATGCACGTCAGTCATGGTGAAGAAATTCAGGAGCCTGGCTTTTTTGCTGACTGATGAGATGGTATACCCGGAAGGCATGATGTCGGTGCGCGGATCGGAAAGCAGGGGCGGGCCCGCAGTCCATTTGCCGTAGCCGTATTTATCGTAATCGGCCACCCGTGACAGCTCATGGGGAGCTAGCCCTGTAACGTTTTTATCGAACGCTATCGTCTTCTGGAGGGTGGTGGTAACTGCGGAATCGATGGGATAAACCTCGGGTGTCGGTAAGTTATTCCCCGTGGTCACCGGCGTGGTCGAATCGGCTTTGCAACTGGACAGGGAAACGCCTGCTGCTGTCGCTCCGAGAGCTAATCCTGCAATACCTGCTGTTTTTAGAAAATCGCGACGACTAAAATTCAAAACATTTTCCGACATGTTTCTTTTACCTTTCCTTCCTTATTGTTTATTTCTAATACTTGCCCATTATGATGGTGAATATTCAAGCCATCGCAGTCTACGCGCTCTTTGGTATTCATGCCAGTCCAGTTGGGTCTGATTTACCGATATATTTGGTCCAATACCAAAACGAGTGCGCGATATTGCCCCCCAACTCAAATGAAAAGAGGTGGCAGGTGGTGTAACGGAGTCGAGGTACCAATAGGCAGAACTTTTCAAATAGAGTTCACGGTATCAGACATTCCGCGATCAGTTTACACTGCCTCACAACAGTTCATGGGGATTGTCTTTATCAAGAGTTTTACCGCAGTGTGGACAGACTGCTTTTTTAGCAGATTCCCTCTTCGTCTCTGCGATAAAGGCGGAGCTGAGTATTCCCGCTGGCAAGGCGAACATCGCTATCCCCAGCAGGGCGACTATTCCGCCAAGGACTTTGCCGGCGGGGGTAATGGGATAGATGTCGCCATAACCAATCGTAGTGATAGTGCAGATTCCCCACCACAGCGCTTGAGGAATACTGGAAAACTTGTCCGGCTGTACCGGTTGTTCCAGGTAATACATGGCCGAAGATGCCAGTACCAGTAGTATCGATACTATCACCAGAGATATTCCCAGTTCCTCCTTCCTGGCTTCTATTGCCCTGCTAAATCTATCAACGGCCTTAGAATAGCGGGCACCTTTCAGCAGTCTCAGGAAACGGAGCATCCGCAAGGTCCTTATGGTCCTTAAGTCCAATCGTCCAAAAAGAAGCAGATAGAACGGAAGCACAGCAAACATATCGACCAGAGCCATAGGGGTTAGCGCAAATCGTAACCTTCCCCTGGCCGCCCCGGAGTATCTTTTATCTGCAGTGCAACTCCATACACGCAAGGCGTATTCAATGGAGAATAGAATCAAGGAGATGATTTCCAGGTATTTGAACACAATGAAGTACTGGTCAAACAGGACCTGTACCGATGCCAGGATAGCTCCGGTCACATTCAGAATAATCAGGGCGATGATAAATATCGTGACAAATCGACTGGTTTTGTCACCTGTCCGGACTTCTAGTATATCCCAGACACGCCTCTTCACCCTGTCATACATAACAATCTCACAGTAAAAAACGTTAGGTTATCTACTTTGTGCCCAGGAACTTGTTGACTCTGTTCTGGGCGTTTTCGCGAAGATTATAGTAGTAAAAGTCGTAGTCAAAGGAATGGTAAACCCCTTTACCGAGCTCTGAAGTGAGCGGTAGCAATGCGTTCTCATCAGCAGTGCTGCAGATCAACACCCCCTTGGTTTTGTCAATTTTGGCATCGGCATACTGCGGTACTTGCACGAATGCTTTGGTGGTCGGGTCAGGAAGATATGACCCCAGGCCTTGAGAGACGGTTGCTAATGTCTCCTCTCTCGTCCAGGTGATCGGGTTTATGACCAGACCCACCATTCCAGATAGGACCGGATTGGCGCCTGGGAGAACATCCGGAGCTTCAGTGTTATACGAAATTATAACTCCCGTGTCATCAGGGCCTTGCGCAAATTTCAAGTGTGGATTGGCAGCAATGTATTCCGCCGTAATTGGAAAGCCGATGACGTAAGCGGCGATCATGTTTTTGAGTATTTCCGGGTGGTCCTTCATGTATCCCGCCAAAAGGTTATTCAGTACATTTGACCCTTGCGAGTGTCCGGCTAAAATGTATGGGCGTCCATTGTTAAAGTGTTTTATGTAATAATCGAAGGCCGCAAGGGCGTCCAATGTGGGTGTTCCGGCGATGACTTTTAGCCGATCGGTTGCCGACAGGTTATCCTGTCTGTAGTATGGCGCGTAAATATTGCCAACAGTATTAAAGGCCGTCGCCTGTCTGGCAAACGCGGCAGGCGCCTGGGTTAGCATGGTGGGTTCGTCGATATCGCAAATTTGAGGATTGGTATCTTTGCTTGTCCAGGCCGTGGGATAAAAATAAAAAACGTCCACTTTCAGCAGCCCTGGAACCGGCAAAGTCAACCACCGATTAGCCTGTGAATAGTCGATACCGGGTTTCTTACAACTCGCCAGGGGCAGCGCCGCAGCCGCACCCAGCGCCAATCCGGCTATCCCTGCTGTTTTGAGAAAATCACGACGGGTAAAATGTAAAGTATTTTCCGACATATCTCCTTTGCCTTTTTTCGCCTAATCTCTGCTCGTACCACTTGCCTGAACAAATCCGGATTAACAATAAGAGTGAGGGTTCCCCTTAAAAGCATGGTTTCGTCAGCTGGCTTATTTGTTAACGATGTAGAGGTCGTCGCGCACAACGAAATAGTCGCGATAAAACGCGGTGGCTTTCCAAGCTGGTCCACTTGATGTTTCATCGACGGTATAGAATGTGTAGAGACTGACTGTCTGGTCATTGTTTTCATTGAAGCTATAGATTACTCCAATACCGGTGGCCGCATAGAGATTCTTGAGATAATTCCATAGTTCATCGGTGTCTGCATTGGGGCTGGTCATCGCAAAAGCGCTCGCACTAAACCAGAGCGCATCATAGGCGCTGATTTCGTTCCAGGTAGAGGGCACTTTCAGAAGCGGAGTTATATAGGTTTCTAAAGCATAATGCTGCGGCACGAAGTACGGCATTGCCGCTAAGTCATAGGTTGAACATGTAAGATGCGTCTGTTCGGCAACGGCAACTGCTCGTGTTGAAGCTAGCAGATCGCGGCTTTTACTGATACCGTCGGTACCATACCAGTCCACCGAAGTCAACGGTCCATCTGGGACTTGTTCAAGCAACTTGATTATCTCGCTGTTACCAATCACCAGTACGGCTGTGTTACCCGGGGTTCCGATTTCTTGAATCCTGGATGCGGCTCTCTTCAGAACAGATGAAAAGTCTGTATCGTTCGTTTCATAAGCAAAACGGTCAATATTTCCCTGGAATAACCCGGAAAATGTCATGACAGATTCTTGTCCGTAACGGTCGTTGCGATATATCACAATTATATGCTGCTTATTCTGGGCGATCATCAACCTGCTAAGGGCTTTGGCCTGACGTGTGTCATCCGGGGTAAGGCGCAATATACGGTCATCTGCCATAGCCAGTGATGACGCGGTACTGGTAGTGCTGAGGATAATTATGCCATTGGCTTTCACATATTCTCGGACTGCGGCCAGTTCTCCGTTGGAAGTAGGACCGATTAGAAGATTGATACCCATTTCATGCAGCGACTTTACCTGCGCCAGGGCTGTGGCCGGATCGCTGGCAGAGTCACGGATTTCCAGCTTAAAGTTAATATTAAGTCCTTCGGCGAGTTTGTAGTAGTTGCTGGCATGCTCAAGGGCCAGGTTGATAGCTTTGAATGCGCTTGCTCCAAGTTCAGAATCGACGCCAGTGAGTGGTAAGACCGCTCCAATAAAGGCGTCACCTGTATCTCGTGTCATACTCGAAGTCGCATCGACGGTCACAATGCCCAGAGTGGTGCTTATTACGAACATTTCTTTGAGGTTCCATCTTGGTGTACCGCTGATCTCTTCCACTGCAAAGCAGGCGTATCTGACTGGAATCATGTCGCCATTGGCATCCAGTTTGGTCATTTGCCCGAAAGAATTACCACTGTTATTGACCACGGATTTGAAGTTTTCCATCATCTCGGCTGTGCCGGCATCCGGGTTGAGACGATAGGCCTCACCAATAAACCACAGGGCGTCCCATGTCGGCACACCCAGGGAAGACGGGGTTTCTCCCAATGCAACGCTCATTAAGCCAGAGACCAACATAGTGGGTATTACAGGGGCAGTTGCCTCGATTGCAAACGTGTATCCCTCGAGGTTTACTTTGACTGCGAAAGCTCTGGCCTGGGCATTGGATAAAATAGATGTCCTTTGTATAACCGCATCCGTCGAGAACCATTTGAATTTCGCCAGTGGACTTTCGACGCCAGCACGAGAGAAGATATCTACTGCGTCGGTATCACGACCAATAAGCAAAATGGCAGTATCGGCAGCATCAAGACCGGAAGCAGCAGCGGTGATGTTTTTCACCACTGCTGAAAAATCACTGACGGTTACATCGTAACTGACGGAGTTAAGCACTTGGATGTTATTTTGGGGGTCAAGAGCATTAGAGCGGAAGATTTGTTCAAGACCACGGCCGTAAGCATCATCGAGATAGACCGGTAGTACATGGGTGATTCCCCGGTGTTGCATAAGATTTGCGAGGGCCTTGGCTTGGTTCGCATCGTTGGGCACCATTCGGAACAGGTTATCGGGCAGCGCCAGTGATATAGCCGTACTGGAAGGACTAACCAGCATCATACCATTGGCATTGGCATAGTCCACCACCGCGGAGACTTCGTTGCTGTTCATCGGACCTATGACCGCCCGTATGCCCTTCGCATGGAGGGTTTTAATAGCGGCTAGAGCTTTCCCGGCATCGCTGCTGCTGTTTTCCGTCACTAATTCGATTTTAAGTTTGTACCTCTCAAGATAGGTATTCAGCGTACCAAGTGCCAGGTTCAAAGCGACGTTGGCACTTTTTCCTGATGTGGCCCATGGTCCATCAAGTGGCAAAATCGCCCCGACTTTGATCAACCTGGGTTCATCCAATAGTTGCGGGGTATTCTTGCGGCATCCCGGTATGAAAAGCGTTAGTAATATAAGCAAGCTCCCGGCAGTCCATAGTATTTTCATTGTTCTTTTCATAAACGTTTACCTTATAAAATAAACCGCATTTTACTACTGGCGCAAACCAAACCTCACCTTACAACATCGTAGCTTGATGTGTCAATCGAATTCGAAACACTGTTGAAGTAGGGGATTGAATTGGAAGTGCGGATCCAAGTTTAGATAGCTGAGATTCAACGATGTGGTAAATGCCCGGTGTGGGATGGTCTTTTTTGATGGAACTCTGTGTCTGTTGTCCGTGGAGGTTATTTCGGTATATCGAAACGATGGAGTGAATGCATCAGGCATTAGAACTCCTGGCATGTAATTTGAAATGAAATTTTGCCTTCACATGGTCATGCCTGTGTTTATTAGACAGTAGTAACGTTTCCATAAATAAGGTCTGACATATTTTCCCCATAAAATCCTGGACCTAAGATGCTCTGACTTAGAGGAATCATTACACCCCTTCCCCATTAACCGCGGCCGCTATCTTCTTGCCAAAATCCCGGCATTGAGCAAGTTCCGCTTCGATTGGTTGCCACTTGAGCTTGATTCCCGGTACAACCACCTTTATTTTGCAACGATTGAGGTGTTCTTCAAGGATGGCCACTCCTTCCCCACTCCAGCCATATGAACCGAAAGCTGCTCCAATCTTGTTTTGGAATTTTAGCCCTCTTAAATCCTCGAGCACCGGTGTTAAAGTTGGTAACACTCCCTGATTGAATGTACATGAGCCGATAACTACAGCTTTGGCCTTGAAAACTTCGGCAATAATATCGTTCCTGTCGGTCACTCCGGCATGGAACATCTTATACTGCAACCCCGCATCGGACATGCCCCGGCCGATGGACTCGGCCATATGCCGTGTGCCGTCCCATATCGTGTCATAGATGATGACAGCGCTCTTCTCGGGTTTCTGCGCGGACCACTCCTGATATTTTTTGATGATCTGGGCAGGGTCCTGACTCCAAATAACGCCATGACTTGGAGCTATTACATCAATCGGTAATCCAAGGGCTAACACTTCACTTATCTTTCTGTTAACCTGGGTGCTGAAAGGAGTAAGTATGTTGGCATAATATTTCAAAGCTTCGTCATATAGTTCGGCCTGATCCACCTGGTGGTTAAACCTGAATGCTGTGGCGTAGTGCTGCCCGAAGCTATCGTTGGATATAAGCAGGTTCTTCCCGGTAAGGTATGTGAACATGCTGTCTGGCCAATGAAGCATGGGGGCTTCGATAAAGAGAAGCTCATTTTTGCCGATATTGAGTCTGTCTCCTGTTTTCACAGTTTTGAAATTCCATGGCTGATGGTAATACCCTTCGACGCTTTCTCTGCCCCTCTGGGAAACGACAAGTGTTGCGTTAGGCGCTAATCTCATGATAGCTGGCAGACCGCCCGAATGATCGACTTCGGCATGGTTGGCGATCACGTAATCTATCCTGGCAGGGTCAATCACTTCGCGGATATTCTCGATCAGCTGATCTTGAAAAGAAGTCAATACTGTATCAACCAGAACAACCTTTTCATCGACGATCAGATATGAGTTGTATGATGATCCACGATGCGTAGACAGTTCGTGACCGTGGAATTGCCGTAATCCCCAATCGACAACTCCTACCCAGTAGACCCCTGGCGTAATCTGAGTTACCACTGATTTCACCTCCAAAAATGCAGGGATTAGTGTGATCCCGATCTACACAATCTTTTCGAAATCGGCCTTCGCTGCCCCACAGACCGGGCACTGCCAACTATCGGGTATCTTTTCAAAAGGCGTGCCGGCTGCTATGCCACCGTCCGGATCACCTAAATCGGGGTCATAAACCCAACCGCAAACCGAGCATTTGTATTTAGCCATAGAAACTCCTTCTGTTTTTAAAATATCGAATATAACTTGCTCAGATTTAAAAATATTCGCCACAAATGCGTCTGAATATTAAGGCTCCAGTTTTTCGGCGAAAACCTTGCCGTAAGACTGACAAGCCCGAATGCCTTCCGTCGTTTCAATTAGATGTTCCTTCAGGTTAAAGGAACCAAGCTCGAAGGGCCGCATCTTGAAGGTGTACTGCATTGTATCTAATATAGCTGCCGGGGCATCTCCGCTATGGGTATAGGACCCGAAGGCTCCGGCCATTTTCCCGCCCAGTTCAACTTTGCTGGCCAGGAAAAGAAGGGCCTTCATGGGCTCGGCCATGTCCCTGTGAAAAGTAGGGGAGCCGAAAATATACCCGTCATAGCCCTCGAGGTCGCCGGGTTTTTTTAAATCGGAAACCTTGCTGATGACGGCCTCCTGACTCTTTATTCTGATGCCTTCAGCGATATACTCCGCCATTTTCTGGGTATATCCGGTTAACGAATAATAAGCGACAAGAACTTTTTTCATGTTACTACTCCTTCAGAAACTAACTTATACAGATCAAAACTTTGGGTCTCTCAACTGCCATCAAAAGAGGAGTGTTCCTTGTTGCTGAAGTAGGAAGCCGGGTCCTGAAGAAACTCTAAATAATCAACCAGTGCTAACTGATGGCTCTGTTCTTCAGCCGCCAGTCTCTGGTAGAACTGCTTTGCAGGGCCGTTATTAACGTTGTCCATCTGGGATTTATAGAAGTCATGGCTTCTGGTTTCCATAACCATCGCCTTTTTCACTGCCTCGATTTCGTTTGGAAGAGCTTCAGAAGGTACATCTGCTTCGGATTCACTGTGGGAAAACAGGGTTTTCTCACGCTGCGATGGCGTGACCGTCACCTGCGGCCATGAATTCTGTTTGCGGATGGTTTCATAGATTTGTTCGAAAAGGCGGCGATGTACATCCTCTTCAGAAGCAAGCTGGCTGAATAGCTGCTTGCCACCTTCGTTGGTACTCTCTGCACAGGCCTTGAGATAAAATGCTTTTCCATCGATCTCCATCTGGAGAGCGGTTTCCAGCCCGGGTATTATTTTCATCTGTTCTGGTGAATCCATCCTGACCCTCCATTATAAAAGACCTTATGAATATAATACCATGCGTGGTCGTGGAATTTTCGATGACTTTAATCATAGGTCAGGTTGTAGTTTGGTTTCCATCAATCTTGGCCAAAATCCAACAATATCCCCTTGTCTTTATGTTGTAGCACTCTTGAAGAATCGTATTACCCTTTCGAAGCAAGCTTTCTATCGGGGTGCTGGTGAATGGTCGTCAGTTCAAATCACAGAAGCCTGCGGAATCGCTCTCCACAAGCACCTCGTTCTGCCGGCTATGGAGCAGCCAGAGTACAATACGATGCTGAATAGTGGTAAGCAGACAACCTCTGTAAAAAATAGACGATTTGCATCTCCTCTATTAGTGAATGTTTTTAAGGAAAAGGCTTTGTGGTATATCGAGATGGTGGAGATCTTGGTACGACAGCTAGAACGTTTACTACCTCTTCCCACATTGTCTGCCATTAATGTCTCGAACCCAGTGAAGGGCATGCATGTTCTCGACTTAATCAAGAAAAATAGCACAAACCAATATTTTGAGCTTTACAAAAGCATCCGCGCTGCTCCGTTGTTGTTATATTGGCGCGTGGGTGGAGACGGGGTAGGCCTGAACCAGTCCTCACGATGAAGTCAAAACAGGGATTAGATACTTATGGGCGCAACAGCCAATAATTCCTTTAGTTTCGCTATGTCCAACCCGGTTTCCTGGGATAGTGTTTGAAGTGAAGCGCCGGATTGTTGCATTACCTGTGCCAGGTAGGTTTTGAAGTTGATGTTATTCTCCCAGCATCCGTAAAAATGCTGGCTCATTATCAACGCAAGCGCCTCCGATGGCAATCTGTGCCCCTTATTCGTTGAAGCTTCTTCACTGGCGGCTTCAGGGATGCCCATGACCATCAGCCGGTTGTCGACAACATTGTATCTAATACTGTGAACCATTGAGCAGGAGGAGTATCTTACCTCAGCACCCGCTGCGGTATACAGATAACCCATATACAAACGATCGTGGGAATGGGGCAATAAAAAACGCACGACAACCCCACGATTTACCGCGTTCCCAATTACTTTCAAGATGTTACTGATGCGCCGCTCGTCGTCTACACCTTTTAGGCGATGGCCTGTGACGACGCCTATAACTTCTTTTTCAGATTCACTTATGGAATCAACAACCGCCTGAAAATATTCCATGCGTGTTAAAGTTTTTGTAGCCCGACTCACCTCAAGCATCAAACTATTGCGTTGACGGCTCTCCCGAATACTGGTCGCCAATAATACAACGGTAGCTAGCAACAGCAGTGACTCCAACAAAAGCAATGCGCTCTCAATGTTCATAAACCCCCCAGTACCTTGCGAAAGACTCTAAGACCGGATAGTCGGATTTATAGCACACTCGAAGACGAGATGTCCAGATTAAGTAATGCATAACTCTTGGGGAATTGGACCAGCAAACCAAACCAGCCAGGTGTTCTAAGCGGCTTACCGTGTCAGCTTGTGTTGGAATAGGCGATTGGGTTTGGATTACGAAGCGAAATTTACTCAGGTGATACTCAACAAGAGAGGGGAATGCCATCGTTGAGAATAATCTTCTCTGGGAGGATAGGATAGTTGTTATCCGGGGAAGTCATTTCGGTAAATCGAAATGGTGGAG
>CAZMDI010000008.1:0-13750 GCA_964564995.1 uncultured Dehalococcoidales bacterium | reverse complement strand
AGAGCCCTTCCTCGGCCCGGGCATCCTAGTCAACTCCTCCCGTTTCGACGGCATGGATAACACCCTGGCCAAAACGGCCATCTCCGAATACATCGAGAAACAGGGCTGGGGTAAGCGCACCGTAAGTTACAAGCTGCGGGACTGGCTCATTTCCCGCCAGCGCTACTGGGGAGCGCCTATCCCCGCCATCTATTGCCCCGACTGCGGGATCGTGCCTGTGCCTGAGGCCGATTTGCCTGTCCTACTTCCAGAGGACGCTGAATTCAAGCCCACCGGCGAATCGCCGCTCAAATACAACGAGAACTTCGTTAACACGACCTGTCCGGAATGCGGCGGTCCCGCGAAGCGCGAAACGGACACCATGGACACGTTCATGTGCTCGTCATGGTATTACCTGCGATACACCAGCCCGCATTTCGCGGGCGGGGCTTTCGACCCGAAACTGCTGAAGAAATGGATGCCCATAGATATCTACACCGGCGGGGCCGAACATGCAGTGATGCATCTTTTCTATTCCCGTTTCTTCATCAAGGCCCTGCGGGATATGGGGCTCGTGACTTTCGGTGAACCCTTCAAGCGCCTGTTCAACCAGGGGACAATCACGGCCGACCACCAGAAGATGTCCAAGTCCAAGGGCAATGTGGTCAACCCGGATAAATACGTCGGCGACCTTGGTGCCGACACAGTGCGTTCGTACCTGATGTTCATCGGTCCCTGGGAACAGGGCGGCGACTGGGACGACTCTGGTATATACGGTTTGTCCCGTTGGCTGAACCGTATCTGGAACCTCGCCCTGGAACCCTATGAGGGCATCGGCTGCGGCGGGAACGAGGAGCCGGGTCTCGAAGATTTGCTGCGCGTGACCCACCAGACCATCCGCCGCGTCTCTGAGGACATGGATCGCCTGCGCTTCAACACGATGATCTCGGCGCTGATGGAATTTTCGAACTATATCGCTAAAATCAGGGAAGCTGGCAGCGTCGCCCCCGACAATTACCGGAGCGCGGTGAGAACTCTCTTGAGACTGCTCGCGCCAACCGCCCCTCACTTTACGGAAGAGGTCTGGTCGAAGTTGGGATACGAATACAGCATCCACAACCAGAGATGGCCGGAATGGAGCGAGAAGCTGGCCGAAAACAGAGAGATTCCGCTTGTTGTTCAGGTGAACGGCAAAGTACGGGAGAAGCTCATAGTTCCGGCTGACATAACGGAAGACGAGGCCAAACGCCTCGCACAGGAAAGCCCTAAAGTAAAAGCTCATACCGAAGGAAAAGCAGTCGTGCAGATCATCTACGTGCCTTTCAAGCTGGTCAATATCGTGGTCAAGTAACCATTACCCGAGGAGATTGAGTTGAGTATATTCAAGATATCATTTATCGGCGGAGGCAACATGGGGCAGGCCATCGCGTCCGCTGTTATCAAAAATCACTTGGCGGATGCTAAAGATGTGTCTGTAAGCGACGTCAGCCAGCCCCGGCTCGATCAGCTTAAAGAAGAACTCGGAATTTTTACCTCGACTAACAACCTCGAGGTGGCGAACCGCGGCGAGATTATAGTCCTTTCTGTGAAGCCGCAAACGCTCCCTGTTCTGATGGATGAACTCTCGGGCAAGCTGAACCCCAGGTCGCTGGTTTTTTCCATCATCGCAGGTAAAAAGATAGAAACCCTTGTCGCCGGCCTCAAGCACCAGGCTGTCGTGCGCGCCATGCCTAACACACCCGCCCAGATAGGCAAGGGCATGACTGTTTGGGCCGCTGCTCGGGACGTCACAGCCGCGCAAAGGACCAACGTTGAAGCCATAGTCATGGTCATGGGCAAAGGGATTTACGCAGGTTACGAGTCATACCTCGACCTCGCCACGGCTGTAAGCGGGTCCGGCCCGGCTTACGTGTTCCTTTTCATGGAGGCCATGATGTCGGCTGCCCTGGAGATCGGCATGCCCGAGGAGATGGCGAAAACACTGGTCTACCAGACCCTGTTGGGTTCAGCCGAGTATGCGAAGGCCTCCACGAAGGACCTAGCCGAACTGCGGCGCAACGTGACCTCTCCCGGCGGCACGACGGCGGCAGCGCTCAACGTTTTCGAAGAGGGTGGGTTTACCCCGATGGTACATAAAGCCGTCGCTGCAGCCTATCTTCGCGCGCAGGAACTGGGCGCTTAGTTAAAGCATGAGGAGGGATTATGAACTGGCTTGATATACTGATACTCGTCAGTCTGGCATTTTCGGTCATCGGGGGGTTGCGGACGGGAATGGTGCGCGGGATATGCAATTTAGCGGGCCTGATCGTCGGCATTTTCCTGGCCGGCAAGTACTATGAGACCTTCGGTAGCCATATAACTTTCATACACAGCACGGACGTTGCCAGTGTGGTCGCTTTTATCGTCATCCTTTCGATAGTTGTGATAATCTCGGAAATTATCGGCAGGATCCTTCACAAGATACTTTCGGGTATCATGCTGGGATGGCTCGATCATCTATTAGGTGGCGCCATGGGGCTGGTGGTGGGCGCGATTTCATGGAGCGCCCTTCTCGCCCTGTGGGTAAAATTTCTCCCTAACTTGAACGGAGCGGTGTCGGATTCATTTCTGGCGAAGACTCTCCTGATGGATTTCCCGCTGGTCCTGAATCTTCTGCCGGCGAGTTTCGACAGTGTGAAGAACTTCTTTAAATAGCACTTGTCCTCCCAACACTACGTTTGTCGTTGCGAGTCCATCTCTCTGGTCATAAGCTGATCGCTGAAGCCTCTTATTGTCGTTGCGGGAGCAGCGCGGCAATCTCGTACCCTATCCCCCAATCCCCAACCCCGCCCGGATCCAGACTCCATATAGTATTCTTGTTTGCCGCCTGTTTCGATCAGAAATTGTGCCTGATACTTGCATTCAAGCGTGAAGACGAATTATTATAGATTTATCTATGTTTATCGAAAATCGCGAAAATCAAACTACACAACCGTCCATATCTGTCGTTATCCCCTGTTATAACGAAGAGTTGCTTATTGCGGCTTGTCTGGATTCGATTAAATCTCAGGATTTCAGCGGTGATTTCGAGATCATCGTTGCCGACAACAACAGCACCGATGGCACCGGGGACATCGCCCGGCGATCGGGCGCGAAGGTGGTATTCGAAACGCAGAAAGGCGTCTGCGCCGCCCGCGAAGCGGGTACCAGGGCCGCGCGAGGTGAGGTAGTCGTTTCGACCGACGCCGACAATGTGTTTTCGAGGGACTGGCTCAGCGAGATCTGGAAGGAGTTTTCGAAAGATCCGGAGACCATTGCCGTCACCGGTCCCTGCAGGTTCATGGATGCCCCCTGGTGGGGCAGGTCGTCTCAAGCCTTCCTCTTCTGGAGTATTAAGGCGGTTTACCGCATGACCGGCAAGGTCTGGTATATCACAGCCTGCAATACCGCTTTCAAGAGGGGCATCTTTCCTGGATATAACACAAAGATGACCCAGGGTGGGGACGAACTGGATTTCCTGCGCAAGTTGAATAAAATAGGCAAAGTTGCCTATCTTCCCGGCAATTACATCTTCACATCGAGCCGCCGCCTGCGCCGCGGCATATTCTATGGGATGGTCGTTACCCTTATTTGGTATTACGCCGTGAACTACGTTGTTTCTACACTTATCGGGAAAAGCCTTCCTATCTTCTCCTGGCCGGCATTCAGGGCCGAGCAGGCAAGGGACAGGGGGCTTTTCTTTAAGCAGGCGTCTGTGGCGGTGTTCCTGGCGTTGACTTTCTTCGTTTTTCAATCTCATAATGCTTTTGCCCACGGCGCTGTCGTGGACACAGGCGAGAGGATCTTAAACACCGGGCAGAGGGTCGTGAACACAGGGCATACGATTATACAGTATGTACACCATGTCCCCAGAGTTTCATGGAATCGCTGATTGTTGTCTGCGTTCTTGTCCTGCTAGGGATCCTCTACTATTTATTTCTTTCTCCGGAATCCCAGGTATTCGGCCGTTTTCCGTTTCGCATAAAGACACGCGAAAAACTCGTTGCCTTGACCTTCGACGACGGTCCCAGTGCCGCTTCGACTGCTAAGATTCTGGACCTCCTGGCTAAATACGATGTCCATGCCACTTTTTTTGTGTGCGGGCAGAATGTGGAGAACCATCCGGCTTTGACCATTGCGATTATGGATGGGGGGCATACTCTTGGAAACCACAGCTGGAGTCATAACTTCGGTAAATATTTCGCCGGGGCCTCTTTCAAAGAGGAGGTATCCCGCACTCAGGAGATTATCCGCAGTGCTGTCGGTCGGGCGCCCACACTGTTTCGTCCGCCTTGGTTATTCAGGTATCCCGGGTTTTTAAAAACGATTCGAAAAAATAACCTGATTCCGGTTTCGGGGATCTTCGGCAGCGAGTTGGAAGTTTTCCAACCATCGGCTAAGCTGATGATTAACAGGGCCATGTCCAGGTTAAAACCAGGGGTGATTTTGATATTTCACGATGGCTTTGATACCCGGGGTGGGAACCGTTCGCGGACTGTCGAAGCGATGGACCTTCTTATTCCCCGGATTCTGGCAGCAGGGTATCGTTTCGTAACCGTGGATGCTTTGTTGAATATGTAGCCCAGAGTCGTTTTGATTTCGTTCGTTTAGTCACTACAACCGGCGGGTCCATGAAATGGGTGTGCCAATCTCGTTCCCCACCTACCCCCACACCCCTTGTCATCCCGGGCCGTGACCCGGGATCCATTGTCTGGAGAGAGTGAGGGGGCTTCCATTTCAAGAAATAAAAAGGGGCGGGAAGATTTGTTAATCCCCGCCCCTTTGTTGTATAACCCCGGGTTTAGCTCGTCTTGATCGCGTCCGACAGGTGTGCCCTGATTTCTTTGACTGTTTCCTTGCGCCATTGATCCGCCAGCGGCGCCACTTTTTCCCGCATGGCCTTCCGCATTTCCTCTTCGGGCAATTTCTGCTGCGAAAGTTCTACCCGTATCTGGTCATAGAACTTGGAAGCCTCCACGGGGCGCTCTGTCCAGTGGGTCAGGTATTTGAAGTTGCCGTCGAAGAAAGCGAAGACGGGGATGGATTGGAACTTTCCGTCTTTAAGAAACAAGTTCATGATGTCGATGTTCTTTTCGCGGTGGAAGAACCGCAGTTCCATGCCGCCTGCCTCCGAGATTTTCTCAAGGATGGGCAGGCCGCGGTGAACGTCCGGACACCAGTCCTCGCCGATGGCCACGATTTTGATACCACCGGTCTTTTTGGCGGCGTCTTTGAAGAACACGGCGTCGGCGTCCGACAGTTTGAAAGCAGCGATATGCGGTTCGAACCTGGCTTTAGTTTCACCTAATGAGTTCAGGTATTCCTGAAAGGTGAGACCTTTGGCAAAACGCTGGGCTGTGATGATGCCTTTCGTTTCCGGCATAATTTGCTCTTCCTATTCCTTTCCGTTTCTGATCAGGTCGCAAAAACATGCGCCCAGGATGTCTATCATACCGTTGCGGACCGGTTTGCAGACGCATATTGTTTCGGGAAGGCGCTGGGTCTGGCAGGGACAGTAAAATTGGCCGGTAAGGCGCTTCACCTCGACCATGTCTTTAATCATGGCGTCCGCGTCGGGTGAAAGGTGATAGCCATTCGCCTCGCAGTATGTGCTTAAACGGTCCCGGATGATATTTTCGTCGGGGTTGAGGTTGGATTCTTCATTGTTCATATGATTCAGTTTATGTTTTAAACGATCCCGTTGTCAAAAAAGAAATCGTCATTTTACACTATAATGTATTTTGGTATTTTGCTAAATTGTCGGGCTTTGTAAGCAGTGTTATCATTCTTGATGATGAATAGCGGGTAAAATGCGATCATGCGATATTTTCTCCGTTTAATCAGATCATTTTTATCTCTATGAGATTGTGATAAGGAAGGGCTTCATGAAAACTCTAATCATCTACCGTTCATTCCTGGGCTCGTCCAGGAAGTATGCCGAATGGCTCCATGAGGCGGTTCCGTCCAACCTGATTAAATTTAGCAAGGCGAATGCCAGAGTCCTTGAAGCTTATGACACGGTGGTCATGTTCGGAGGCACCTATATGTATCGCCCCTCTCTACTTGGCTACGTCAAGAAAAACTGGAAGGCGCTTCAGTCCAAGAGGGTAGTATTTGTCACCGTTGCCGGGGCGCCTGAGATAGACCAGGTAAGCGTCAAGGTTTATGCCAATGTCCCCGAAAATATTCGGACTGCCGTTAGGCATTTCCACCTGCGCGGGAAAGCCGGCAAGCAGAATGCGGACGAAGTCACCAAAGAAAAGATCCAGCCTATCGCCGATTATTTACTCGGCAAATAGCAGCGGCTGCCGTTTGACATAAAATACTGACGGAGAACATCCTTGCCTGAACCTTTCTACAGCTATATAGTCGAGGGTTTGCCGGATACCCCCGCTAACCTGGAATGGCTTTTGGCCCATTTCGAATGCAAGCAGTGCGGCCAGTGTTGCCGTATGCATACCATCGGCCTTCGGATCACCCTGGAGGAAGCCGAAAAATTTGCCAGGAAAGATGGCGTCAGCTTGAAGGAATACATGGCGGGTTTAGTGGAGGACCAGGGAACCTGTATCATCCCTCAGCCATGCCGTTACCTGCTGGATGATGCCTGCACAGTGCATGGCATCAAACCTGCGGTTTGCAGGAAGTATCCCTTTCACCAGAGAAAGCCAGTGGATGCCGGTACCGCCTGGGTTGTCATCGCCGGTTGTCCGGGAAGTCAGAATATCCTCAGGTTGATACAAAACGGGAAACAACTGGGGTTGGAGTACCGGCCTTTTAGTAAGCAGGCTTAAGCTTTTCACGCCTGGTTCCATTGTGTTAACGGACCGGTTTAAAATTATCCTTACTTGCTCCGCAAACCGGACAGATCCAATCTGCGGGTATCTGTTCGAAAGGAGTGCCGGGTGGCGAATTGAGGTTGGTTCATGTAGAAAAATTGATGGGGCGGATTAGTGCCGCCCCGTCAAAGTGGCTTGTCTAAGTTAATTTGGGCGTTTCGCCGGGATGGCTCTTATTCCACTTGGCGAGGAGAATCTCATGGGACTCGGGGTGCGTCGCATCGGGGACGGCAGCCCCGACCGGGCATATCTCTGCGCACTGCTGTTTGGCAAACGAGCCTACGCACTCGGTGCAGAGGTCGGGGTTGATTTCATAAATGCTAGAGCCTTCCTTGATGGCCTTGTTCGGACATTCCGATTCGCAGGCCCCGCAGCTGATGCAGTCGTCGTTGATTTTGTAAGCCATTTTAGATTTAACCTCCCGATTTTATCTGATTAAGTGGAATCACTTAAGCGGATTCACCTTTTTCTTTACAGCCTTTGCCACATTTGCCGGCACCCAATCGTCAACTTTGCCGCCCAGTCTGGCGACTTCTTTAAGAAGACTGGAACTGAGGAACTGGTACTGCGGGCTGGCCATGAAGCAAACCATCTCAAGTTCGGGGGAGAGTTTGTTGGTCATCATAGCGAGGTCGAATTCGAACTCGAAGTCGGCGCTGACCCGCAGGCCGCGCACCATCACGGGGGCCCCTACTTTGTGCGCGAACCCGACCGTCAGACCGCTGTAAGGCTGGACTTCTGCATTTGGAATGTTTTTGACAGCCAGACGCGCCATCTGGACTCTTTCAGCCTGGCTGAACATAAGCCTTTTTTCAGGCGTGTCGTAAACGCCGATGATGACTTTCTCGAATACTCGCGCGGCCCGTTGAGCCACATCCAGGTGGCCGTTCGTGATGGGATCGAAACTGCCGGGGTAAATGGCGATGGTCAAGTTAATGGTTCCTTTCGAAAGATGGCGATAGTGCTATCACCGTGTCGGATTTCACGTTTCATGGCCAGTGCTCCGTATTGCGGCTGGAATTTGAACCTCGACGAATGCGTGATTACCACTGTCGTGTCCGGCCCCACCGCTTTCGAGGCCGCCAGCTGTTCGATGATAGTGCCTATGCCGGTGTCTTTGTAAGGCGGGTCCATCAGCACTATATCGAATTCTTCGTTAAACGAATTAATGGCCCGGCCAACTGTTGTACAGTGTACCCTGGCCTTGCCGAGCATCCCGGTTTTTTCCAGATTTTCCTTGATTATAGCACAGCATCGCGATTCCTGGTCCACGAAATCCACGCTTCCGGCCCCGCGGCTAAGCGCCTCTATGCCGAGGGAACCTGAGCCGGAAAAGAGGTCGAGGACGCGTGACCAGTCGTCTACCGATGAAGTGAGGATCGAAAAGATGGCGCCCCGCACCAGTTCTGTAGCCGGACGTGTAGGGGTGCCTTTAGGCATTTTGATGGGGAATCCCTTGACTGTGCCCGCTATGACTCTCATAACCCTCATTATAGCGTAAATCCTGTTTTTTGCCCTCTGAAATCCATGTTTGTCATTGCGGGCAGAGCGCAGCAATCTCGTTCCCTACCCCCCTATCCTCCGGTGTCATCCCGGGCGGCGACCAGGGAAGCCAAAATGTGGTTTTCTTTTCTCCGATTCCGAGTGGAGAAAATGGAAGATGCGGGAGTATTTAATAATCATTCCGACCGTTTTCTATTCGAGTGGTCGGCTGAAATCCATGATGACCACAGGCAGCCCTTGCAAAAATGATTTGTGGGGAAGATTGTCAGCCGTCAGGACAGTTGACGGGTATTCTGTATGGTAAGTTGTGAAAACTTAGACCATCTTATAAGGGCGGGACGAGTTAATGCTCTGGCAGTAATACAGGGGTTGCTGTTAATTTCGGTTGGGCGATTATTTTGGGTGCTCCGGGTAAATCCCCCGGAATCTAGTAGGCTCCGCCGCCGCTGCTTGCCCCCCCGCCACTCGCGACGAGGAACCAGCAATGGTCCACAACTATATATCCTGATATGACACCTTCAACGTCGCCGATAACCTGGATCACCGTTCCCTGGATGATGCCTTTCATGTCGGCGGAGGCACGCGGTTTGAACTTCACGTTGCCTGACAGCACATAATCTTCAGATTCATGCACATCGAACACCCCTCGGTTGGCGATGTCTGCCTGTATCAATCCGAAATCGTACCTTTTCCCGGCATACGAGGCATCCGCAGCCTTTGCATCCGTGTAGTACGCCATCTCCAGCTGGTACAGGCCAAGTTTCTGGCTCATCGTTGCGTAGGTAGTATAAGGAGCGGTAAAGGTTTTTTCTGCACACCCGGCGAAGGCGGCTGTAACACAAAAAATCGCAGCCATTAATGCGCAGAGGCCCGGTTTCAGGATATTCATTATATTTTATGCTTTCGGGGATAGGGAGGCCCAACCGGCCCTCCCTATCCCCAGTCCGAAGAACTACGTTTGGTAAATTAGGCGGTCACGAGAAACGCGAAGTGCAGTACGGGAATAATCTCACCGGGATGGTCGGCAGGCGTAAGGTACGGTACGCGGAAATTGTCGATATTTACTGTTTCCGTGCCCTTGTATACACCGGGGTAAAAATCGATGTAATGCCAACCAGGAGTTCCGGCAATGGGAAGCATGATGTCGATGGTGCCGTAGTTGTTGAATCCGCAGGTATAACCGACGTATCCATTATCGACAGTCATGTAGTAGTTGTTCTCGTTGACAGTCCAGCCCAAGCCTTTGAGCTGAATGTCCATGATCGTGCCCACCGGGCCGCTGGCCGGAGTGATGGACACGGCTGAAGGTGTGAGGTTGAAGGTGGTCTGCGCTACCAGAGTGCCTGCTATCTCGGCTGACATCGTATGCAGTCCGCCGTGAGTGTCAGGCATCTTGAAGGGATAGCTTATGGTGCCATTGGCGGCTACCGTAGCGGTGCCTACAGCGACCTTAACCACTTCGTATCCCTTGCCATCGACACGGTTTCCGGTCATGCCAGAGTAAGACAGGTCTACCTTGGCGCCCGCGGGCAAGCCTTTTCCCAGAATAGTCATGGTCGTGCCCACTGGGGCCAGGTAAATATCTGTCCATATCTGGGCCGAACCGTTGTCGGCGGGGACTTTGCTGTTAACTACCGGGTTAGATTGCAACTTCACATCCGGCGGCATGATTGGCGCACCTTCAGTGATGGTGTAGTTGAAAGTCCAGGTCGGTGTCGTGGGGAAGGGGCTCTGGGCAATGTTCATAAAGGCGAAGGTCCATGACCCCTGCAGCACCTGTATGACGTGTTTACCGGTGCCGCCGACGGCTGTGATGACAGCCTGGCCTGAACCATGGGTGGTGGTTGTGGTGAGCACCCCTGTGTATTTGTTGTCGTACAGAACCATCCAGCTGTTCTCGTAATCTCTCCAACCCATACCTTTGACGGTGATGGTGATGGGCGATCCGAGAACGCCGCTGCTAGTGCTCATGGTGATCTGCATATCGACAGCGAAGGCCAGCTTGCCCCGGATAGTTCCGTTGGTGGTATCGCCTTCCAGAACGTCCAGGTCATGTGCAAAGCCGAACCCGTCGGGTACAGTGAAAGTCACCTTGAAAGCACCCTGTGCATCGGCCTGGATGGGTGTAAGGTTTATCCAGGTCTGCTTCCAGACGCGACCATAGAAACTGCCGTTGCTCACGTTCCAAGAACCTGTAACGTCTCCCCACATGAGATTGAACTTGCCATTGGCCGCGTAGCCTGTGCCCGTGGCAGTTACCGTGCTCCCCACAGGAGCATGAGTGGGGCTGACGCTGAATTGCCCTGTGATCTGAACAGGCCAGACCACGGCCGGAGTCGTTGGAGGAGGAGCGCTGGTAGTCGGAACCACCGCGGTAGAAGGCGCAGTTGTGGCAGGAGATGTAGTAATTGCCGCCGTCTTCGTGATGGTAGCGGTAGCTGTCACCGTCGACGTTGCTGTAACCGTCTGTGTGCTGGTGACGGTCTCGGTTTTAGTAACGGCGGCCTGAGTCTGGCCAGCGGCTGTGCCGCAAGCTGCGGTAAGCATAACGCCCAACAACAATACCCCTATGAAACCATTTGCCCATTTCTTCATTTTACACGACCTTTGAGAATTCTCTATTCATTTACGACCATTTATGAGGCTGGATTTACGTTGATTGTGATGGTAAAAGCAGGATTGGCAGCATCTTTAAGAACGAAAGTGCCTGCGGTGCTGAACACCTTTTTATAGGTTCCTGCAGCCGCGATGCTGGGACTATTCCCATCAGTTGCGCTTATGATGTGCGGGACGGTGTCTTTATTAGTGAAAGTAACTGCAGCACCCTGCGATACGGTCAACGTTGCGACAGAGAAACCGGTGGCAGTGATGTTGGCTGTGAAAGCGCGCAGATAAGCCGCATCGTAGGCAACGATGCTCAATTGTGAAGAAGCCACAACGAAGGGGCTGAACGTACCTGTTCGGCCGTCATTGGCTGTAGCTACAACCTGGTAACCCAGCGTTCCCATTGGGTAATTCAACGGTACTTCCCATGCGTATGACCAGAAGTAATCCGTGGGTGTGCCTCCGCCGGGATGGCCTCCGAAAGTGTCGGTGAATTTTTGCCCGTCCGGAAGAATGGTTACTACCGATTTAAGATCGGCAACTACCATATCTTTGCCCGTTTTAGGGTCCACAATGCGGTTGCGGAATACTATCAGTTCACCGCGATGTGCAGCGGAAATGTTAAGGCATCCGATGTTGGAAACCAGGTCTCCGTAGACCACGAGGTTGGACATGGCGCCGCCTGTACCAGTTGACCCGCCCGCAGCCGTGGTCGTGACAGTATTGGTAACAGTATTGACAACGGTAGTCGCGCCCCCGCCTCCTGTTACAGTTACGGTCGCTCCGGCTCCCGCGGTGGTAGTCTTGGTCTCGGTGACTGTGGCGCCACCGGCACCGGCTACTGTTTTAGTCGCGGTTTCCGTAATGGTTGTACTCCCCCCGCAGCTTGCCAGAAGGGCCAGAACGAGAATGCTGCTGAACAAAGCCCCCAGTCCGATTTTAATTGAATTCTTCGATATCAAGTTAATGAACCTCCTTCTTTTAATCTGATTGTGTACCCAAACCATCGTTCCAAGTAATTCTTATCATTTTCCTTTATATTGCCCCATTCCCTCCTTATGAAATCTGATTTTTAAGTGCGATGCCAAAAGGCGTCGCAGGGAAAGGCGTTTATTGAGCCTGCTATTGCCCTTTGCTGGCAGATCTTATTCCGAATATCGTGCCGAAGAATACGCTGGCCAGCAGACCCCAAACTACGAGCACCACCACGCCGGTGGCGAGCATGCTCCAGTCGCCGATTTTCTCCATGCCTGTCGGAGAGTTAAGAGGCGGCATGGGAGGCAATCCCTGGAGGTCCAGGGTGCTGGTCACTACGGCGGATGCTGTTTTATCGTCTCCTCCGTAAACCACGGTAAACGTATGCGGCCCGGTAACCCTGGTTTGGTACACCAGAGCGGCAATGCCGACCGCGCTGGTAGTTGCCGAACCGATGGGCACATTAGCAGTCCCGAAGATATCTGTTTTTTCGAAGAAAGCGATGTTCCTCTGGCCCAAGGCGTATCCGTTGTCCTGGTTCAGCTTGGCCTGAAGGAGCAGCGATTGGTTCCCCTGCCTGTCGGTTTGCACGGTATAGCTCAGGGTGAGCACGGTGTTTGCCGGATCGGCTGCCGCCACCGGGACGGCGCTTATTACCATGCCCAGGAGTATCATGACGATGGTGGCAATCGAAGCAAACAACAATTTAAAGTTAGATTTCATTTATTTACTCCGCTTCAGGGCTTTCTGCAGTTAAAGCCTTCGATTCGTTCTCTGATTGTTCTTCTGCAATTTCCTGCATCTCGTACATCGGTAAAACCGGGAAGATGCGGAACATGATCATCAAAAAGAAAGGTATAGCAGCCGCGGCTCCCAGTGTGATTGCCCATTCCACCCAGTTGCCGGTGTACCTGGGCGCTACTGTCCCAAATAACAGGATGCGCAGCGGGGGAACGATGATGAGGAACCTTTTGACCCACATACCGGCCACCACTAGAACTGCGGCAATGGTTACACCTTTCGAGTTTCTGGTTTTAGGGAACGCCACCAGAAGCACGGGAACTGCAATGCCCAATATAAGGAAAGGCCAGAACAGAGGGGCGTAATCTGCCACCAGCAAAGATCTCAGGAACGGCACGGTAGTCAGATACTGGACATAACCCTCGGTCAGGAATTCCGCAATCGTGAAATACAGGTAAGTAACTCCGAGTACAAGCATGAGAAGGCCCAGATAACGGAACTGCTTCTGTCCTATGAACTTCTCCAGGTGGTAGGCTTTACGGAATGCAGCAACTACAAGTATTACCGCCGCAACTCCTGAAAATAGAGCGCCTACCACGAAATAGGGGCCAAATATGGAACTGTGCCAGCCTTCTCGGCTGGTTACGGCAAATACCCAGGCCAGTACGGAATGGACCGAGATCGCAAGGGGGATTATGACGATGGCCATAACGGTCATCATGCGGGATAACAGCGTGCGCTGTCCCGGCAGCCCCTTCCATTTCAAAGACATCGCTGAATACAGTTTTTGGCGCCACGAAGACAATTTCTTTGTCGAATGGCTAAGCAGAATGGCGGAATCAGGGATGAGAGGAAGCAGAAAGAAGATCAGCGTGGCCACAACGTACGTACTGATAGCCACGATGTCCCAGATTACGGGGGATTGCGGGTTTGGGGTAACCAGTACCCACCATAAATGCTGTAATTTACCCATGTCCACTATGGCAAAAGATGCACCGATGATAAGTGAAACAACTGCCATGCCTTCGGCCAGTCTGGTTATGGGAGCTCTCCATGAGGCATGTGTAAGCCGGAGTATGGCCGATACTACGGCC
>CAZMDI010000007.1:0-13948 GCA_964564995.1 uncultured Dehalococcoidales bacterium | reverse complement strand
ACGAGTTTTCTGAATGTGACTGGAGTTCAGACGTGTGCTCTTCCGATCTCTGGACAGAACCGGAATTGATAGTCAGTCCGTTACCATCAATTTTGTATGTTATCGTTTCATTAGCAGCGAAGCCCTTCCCGCTGATTGTTACGGAATCACCGACACTCCCGGCAAGAGCACTTAAAGTTATCTTCGGCGATACAGTGAATGTCGTTTGTGAAGGTCCTGAATCCTGAGCAACAATAATATGGCTTCCATACGGAAGCGCCGGCACTGAGACAGTTGTGCTGAAGTGCCCGGCAGGGTTCGTATTAGTCGTCGGAATCGTCTGATTCACGCCATCAATGGATATTGTGATCGGATTTGTAGGCCCCTGGGTAAAACCTGTACCTATTACTGTCAGGGAGTCGCCAACATTGGCAGTGGTGGCTGACAAAGATATCTTCGATGTAACGAGAAACCCGGCTGCAGCGGAACTGCCAATTGCACCAGAGGGTGTATTTGATACAAGATGTTGGCCCCTGTAAGTGTCGGGAACGATAATGTTGACTGGTCCGACGGCGCCGGCTGGACTGGCAGTAACACTTGTGAAAACAGTTCCACCCCAGTATAGCGGGACACTAGCGCTTGTCGGATACCCGACACCGCTGATCTGGATAGAATCCCCTACTGAACCTGAAACCGGGGCTAGCGTCATCGTGGGAAGGACAGTAAAACCCAATGTCGAAGACTGGCTGGATGAAAACCATACCGTTACAAAGTGAGCAACCCCGCTGACAGCAGTTGCGGGAACAGTAAAAGTTCCTGTAAGTATTGCCGAACTAGCAGGCACATTTACGTAACCTATGGACGTCGATGAATCCCAATACACGGTACCCCCAACCGGAGTGGTAAGTGTGTTGACCGGGTCGATGCTCCCCGTTATTGTAATTACTTGCCCTGGAGTTCCATATGCGACATAAACGGGGCTTACGATAGAGATCGCCGAAACAGGCGTTACGGTAATACCAAGAGTTACAAGGCCTAATACGCAGGCACCCGTTATTATTCTGAACATCCTCTTAAATTTCACATACACCTCCCAAGTAAATCACCCTGATGTATTGCTCAAAGAAGTAGTTTTGTACGCAAGCTTTTTTCAAGTAATACGCACTCAAACAAGACAAAAGTACCATCTGAGTTTTGAATATCCTTGACGAACGCTTTTCAAGCCATGAAACCCCCATCCCGATTCCACCATCATTAGCAGCCAGCTATCAAGACGCAGCCTATTTTTGAAACTCGTCCGCACGCGCCAGATTATAGCAATCCGAGCACATGATTTCGCAGGACAGGGCTGTCCCTTTCGCGGGAATCGCAATGTACCGGGGAGCCCATCCCCCCGATGTGCCCGCCCCGCGGTTTGCGAATATGAGGCGGTTGGTGCAGCGGGCATAAATATGGCCGTGGGAAACGCGACGGCACTCACACTGGCCTCCGGCTTTCTCCCATGCCTGCAAAACGGATATTTCGGGGACTGCCATATCTTCCTACTAATTATGACAGCAAAAAACGTGATAAAGCAATATCCCGGGTATTGACACACTGATTTTTTACATATCAAAATTGCGATTCTTTCGGAGTGCTGGTACCGAAGGTGAAAAGGCTGTTATAATCATGTTGGATTTCAAACAGAACCTCATGTAGGATGGAAGATATGGACAGTCCGCTCAAGATAAAATTGAATGACGACCTGAGGCAGGCGCTAAGGGCAGGCGATAGCCTGCGCTGTTCTGTCATCCGCATGGTGCTGTCAGCCTTGAAATATAAAGAAGGAGCCAAGGAACAGGCCGTCCTGGCCTCCATGAATTTCGCCGAAGTCGCCAGGCAAGCCGAACTTCATGGCACGCCGATGCCCCCGGGCTTCGACCACGCCGAGATCGCCAAGCAAGTCACTATGACCGATGAAGATATCCGTGGCGTTATCGCCAGGGAGATAAAACAGCGCAAGGAAAGTGTCGAGGCTTACACACAGGCAAACCGCCCAGACCTGGCTTCGAAGGAAGATGCCGAGATGGCCATCTTGAAGGCATACCTTCCTGAACAGATGAGCAGGGATGAGATTGTCACACTTGTTCGCAAGATTATCGCCGAAACCGGCGCGCAGGGGCCCAGGGACAAAAACAAGGTTATGCCCAAACTCATGCCCCTGGTCAAAGGCAAGGCAGACGGCCAGGAAGTGAACACCGTTGTAACCGAGCTACTCGGCTCGTAAAATCAACTTTGATTTAAACAAAAGGGAGAGGTTTCAACCTCTCCCTTATTTATTGGGCATCAGAGTTCAATCGCATCCCACGGCAGTTTCTCATGCTCGTTCCAGTCCTCGAGGATATAGTGGGGAACGTCCACCCCGGATTTTTTAACAGCCCTCCGCCAGGCGGCCAGCGAAACTTTTTCCATATCTGCTAAAACAGGCATCATGTCTTCACCGCCCCGCGATAAGGCAGCCTGTATCTGGCTCCACTCCGGGCTCTCGGACTTGACATCAATCCCCTCTCCGCGCAGGGTATCTCTGAGTAGGTTGATCCTCCGTTCCAGTATAGGCAGATCCGCCATACCCATGCGCTGAAAAGACGTTCCTGCCTTCGGGACAAACGGAGCCAGATTGAGTGTGAGCCGGCAGCCTTTTTGGCCTTCGTCGAGCAATGCCTGGGATTTCAATGCCAGGGCAACTATCCCCCTGATGTCATCGTCCGTTTCCGTTGGCAGGCCGACCATGAAATAAAGTTTGAGCTGCTTGAAAGTCCTTTCCGCGACCTTTGCTACCGCTTGCATTATGTCCTCTTCGGTGAAGTCTTTGCCAATAGCCGCCCGCAGGCGTTCCGAGCCTGCCTCGGGTGCCAGTGAGAGGCTGTGAGTGCCCCCCAATAGCATCAAATCAAGCACCTCTGTCGAAAGTCTTTTAAGCCTGAGCGAACTTAGAGAAAATCCGGCGCCCAGATCCAACAAACCTAAGAGCAGTTTCTCTATCTGCGGGTGGTCGGAAACCACCGGGCCGACCAGTCCGATGCGCTCCCTGAAACGCAACCCTTCCCGGGCCTGTTCCAGAAGTGAATCCAGGGAATGAAAACGCAAAGGGAAGAAAGCGCAACTGACCAGGCAAAAATTGCAGTGACCACTGCAGCCGCGCTCAACCTCGATCATAAAGAGCTCGCCCAGTTCGGTATCATGCGTTAAAACATTCGAGTGGACCGGGGACCCCGCCAGTTTCGTCTGCCATTGCCGCCTGATTTTATGCCCCTGGGTGTAACCTGGGACCCAGACGCCGGGCACTTCCGCGAGAAGTTTGAATTTTTCGGAACGGGTATTGTCCGAAACCAGTATCGGGATCAAAGCCGGCAAGATGACCTCGGCCTCACCGACGCAAAAAACATCGATGAACGGCAAGATAGGGGCTGGATTGGCGGTGATGCACGGCCCGCCCGCGATGACCATGGGATGGGTTTCATCGCGCTCACGAGAATAAAGCGGGACACCGGACGCCCGCAGGATAGGAGCGAGGTTAAGATAATCCAATTCGTAAGAGAACGACAAGGCGAGGCAAGCGTAATCCATCATGGGGCGGGAAGATTCCAGGCTCAAAAACGGGGACCCATCATTCTCCCAGAAAACCCGTTCGCAAACTGTATCGTTCCGTCCATTCAACAGCCCGTAGATGTACTGGATGCCCAGGTTAGACATCCCGACGAAATAGTTGTTCGGATATATCAGCGCAAAAGGGTACCGCCCACCCCAGTCTTTGATAACTGTGCCCTGTTCGCTTCCAAGCCTGCCCCCGCTGAAATAATCGGCACGGGTCTGGGTAGAGAAAGATTTAATTTTTTTTGCACACATTTGCTTTTGATATTACAGCAAGACAAGCGCGGGCACAATAAAGGGCTCCTCTTGCGGAGGAGCCCTGTTGCGAAAAACGTACGAGAAACAGTTAAGCTTCGAATCTGGAGTCGTTCCACGAACTGGTGCGGGGTTCGATTACAGTCTCTGTACGAACATTTTCGATAGGCAGGATGCGAGGTTCGGGCCGCTGTTCAATCTGGAGGCTTGGCCGATGTTCTATACGCATCGCTCCGCGTACGGGAGGTCGGAGAGGATTAGATCCAGGGGGCGGGGGGCCTTTCCAGCAGCCGCGCAGGATACGGCCGTCAAGCGCGATAACCCGGTCCGCCACGTCCCTGAGCTGTCGCGACGTGCGTTCCTGGCCGAATAGTGCGACTTCGACGTGCTTACCGTTGTCTTTGACTGCCTGGATAGCTCCGACGTAGTCGTTATCTCCGGCAACGAGGATGGCTACCTCGTAGTTGTTTTTGAATGCGTGGGTTATCATGTCCGTTGCAAGCTGTACGTCCACGCCTTTTTCAAAAGGCGGACTGCTCGGCCACTGGCTGGTATATACAAGCCTTCCGAGCCGCCGTTCGGTGTAAGGGATAGCCGCCACGCTTTTAAAGAACTTGTCCTGATCTTTGAAACGCTCAGGCTCTTCCAGTTTGCCAACAAGGGCGTTGTAATAATACATGCGAACCAGGCGGCGCTTCTCCAGTATCTTCTCATTGAAGCACGCCAGGTCTATGTCGGTACGTTTGAAATATGCCTTGAGCGAATGGTACATATTGGAACCGTCGATGAATATCATTACCCTTTCGTTTCTGTCGATGTCTTTTTACCTCCTTTCTTTCAGATTTATCCGTCTCAAACTAGCACTTGGTATACCCGCAGCTCGGGCACTTGAGGCAGCCTTCCTGGTATGCCAGGACGCTCGCGCACTCGGGGCATTGCCCCGCCACGTTCTTCACCAGACCGAAATCCTGGGTTGTCCCGCCATCTGCGTCCGCTTTGCCGGTAACAAGACCTCCATGGCGTTCAAGAACGCCGGAGATGGCATCAGCGCAGGAGAGAATGGATTTGCCGTTCTCCCACGCTATCGAAGGGCAGCGGATGCCTTTCAATTGCTTTACCAGAGACGCCACATCGATACCGGAGCGCAACCCCAGAGAGATAAGACGGCAGGTGGATTCAAGCTGGGCCTCGGCGCAGCCGCCTGACTTGCCGAGGTGTGAAAAGACTTCGCAGATCCCGTGTTCGTCGGAGTTCACGGTGACGTAGATGTAGCCGCACCCTGTGGTTACACGCTCTGTGAAACCGGATGTGACCTTGGCCCTGCGGCGAGGGGCTAGCACCGAAGACTTAACTTCTTCTTTCTTATCCTTGGAGGCGTCCTTGCCCGTGGTGAACACCTGCCCTTCACGACTTCCGTCGCGGTAGATCGTGATGCCCTTGAGACACTGTTCATAAGCCATCATGTAGACGTTACCTACGTCGGCGGGGGTCGCATCTTTCGAGAAATTAACCGTCTTGGAAACGGCGTTGTCCGTGTGATGCTGAAAAGCCGATTGCATGCGGACGTGCCACTTGACCTCGATATCGTGCGCGGTCACAAAAACACGCTTTATCGCTTCGGGAACGCCTTCGATTTCCTTCAAGTGCCCGCCGTCAGCGAGCTTCTGCATTAGTTCGCCCGAATAGAAACCGCCGTTTTTTGCAGCGTCTTCAAAATAGGGGTTGACCTCGATGAATTTGGCACCGTCAAGTATATTGCGCACAAAGCTGAGTGCAAAAACGGGTTCAACTCCGCCCGAGCAGTTAGCGATGATGGAAAGGGTCCCGGTCGGAGCGATAGTGGTGCACGAAGCGTTCCGCATCGGGGGAGCCCCGGGGAGGTCGTAGATGCTGCCTTCGAAAGCCGGGAAGACCCCTCTTTCCGCTCCCAGTTCGGCCGAAGTTTTGTGGGCGGTATCATTTATGACGCGCATGACGTCCTCAGCAGTTTTAAGGGCCTCGTCAGAGTTATAAGGGATACCCAACCGCAGCAGCATATCCGCAAATCCCATCAGGCCGAGTCCGATTTTGCGCGTACTGCGCGTCATCTCATCTATCGCAAGAAGAGGAAAGCGGTTGACGTCGATTACGTTATCCAGGAAACGTACCGCCAGCTTCACAGTTTCCTGCAACTTCTTATAATCTATCTCCGGTTTGCCGTCTTCTTTCAACATGCGGGACATGTTGATGGAACCAAGGTTGCATGATTCGTAAGGCAGGAGAGGCTGTTCTCCGCAGGGATTGGTGCTTTCAATGCGCCCGAGCTTCGGGGTCGGGTTGTCTTCGTTGATACGGTCAATGAAGATGATACCCGGATCGCCTGTCTTCCAGGCCAATTCGACCATCTTGTCGAACACGGCTTTGGCGTTTAGCTTGCCGGCAAGTTCTTTGGTTCGCGGGTTCACAAGGTCGTAATCTTTACCGGCCCTGACTGCGTCCATAAATTCGGTGGTGACGGCCACCGAGATGTTGAAATTGGTGAAAGAACACATGTCTTCCTTTGATGTGATGAAATGCATGATATCCGGATGCGTCACGCTGAGGATAGCCATGTTCGCGCCACGCCGGGTGCCGCCCTGCTTGATAACGTCCGTAGCTACGTCGAAAGCTCTCATGAAAGATACCGGGCCGCTGGCGACACCGCCCGTAGTCCCGACTCTGTCGGTTTCGGGGCGCAGGCGGGTGAAGGAGAAACCGGTTCCCCCGCCGCTCTTGTGTATCAGGGCGGTGTTTTTTACCGCCTCGAAGATAGATTCCATCGAATCTTCGATGGGAAGCACGAAACACGCAGACAACTGCCCCAAGTCGCGTCCGGCATTCATCAAAGTGGGAGAATTGGGGAGAAATTCCAGGGTGGTCATGAGGGAGTAGAACCTGTCTTCCCAGGTCTTTACGTCCGCTTTGGGATCGTGCTTTGATTCAGCCGAAGCGATGGTATGCGCCACCCGGCGGAACATTTCCTCAGGGGTCTCTATGACTTTTCCCTGTTTGTCCTTTTTCAGATAGCGCTTTTCAAGGACGCGAAGGGCATTTTCACTGAGTTTGGCGGGGACGTCGCCTGTTTTGGTCTTGGCCGGCATGGCGGTCATCTCCTTTTTGGAACGTGATTTCGCTTCTATAACTGCTTTGATATCAGGAATATTTTTGGTTTCCGACGGCGCAGCTTCTACGACGATTTGAGGCTCTTTAACCTGCCCGACGGGGGCTTCGATCGGAGCCTGGTCGTATTGTATCTCGGAGGGTTTTTCATCAGACAAGAATTCCTTTACCATGGCCAGGATATCTGATTCCGAGGCAGGCTGAAGGGGTTGTTTGATGTTCTTTGGGACAAAATCTTCCATACCAGGCAAAACAGGTGGCCGCTCCATGCGTCCGATAACCTGTGTGGTGATTTTATCTATGCGGTCACGGTCGGAGATGCCCATCGCAGCCGCGGCGTTGTAGATTGCCCGCGCTATCTGCGTTCGGTTAATCTGATCGCCCACACCGGTTTTTAAATCGCCCTGTTTACTCATAATGACCCCTGAACGGATTAGACGTGACGAATTATGAATTTATGGGCAACGTGAGCTGGGCATCGGACGGAGATTGATAGCTCAATAAAGTATCAACCTCATTTTTGAGGTCGGTGATATCGGTGAAATCGCGGTAGACGCTGGCGAAACGTATATATGCGATGTAATCAAGTTTCCGGAGATGGTTCATCACCATGTCGCCAATGTGAGAACTCGGGATTTCGGGTTTGCCCATCTGCACGAGTTCGGCCTCGATGTCGTCAGCAACAGCCTCGATGGCGCCTGCATCCAAAGGCCTTTTTTCACAAGCTTTTCGCAGGCCGGCGAGAAGCTTTTCCTTATTGAATTCTTCGTGGCGCCCGTCTTTCTTTATGACATACAGGCTGACAGGTTGAAGACGTTCGTATGTGGTGAAGCGTTCCTGGCAGCTGATACACTCTCGTCTTCTCCTGACACCATCGGTGGTGTCACGGGAATCGACGACTTTGGAATCTTCACTATTACAATAAGGGCATTTCATAACATAACTACTATATATGGTGTTTGCCAAAAGAGATTAACACAATAGATAGTGGGAGTCAAGCTATTTGAGAATATTTTTGGTTATATTTTCAAAAAAAATACGTCGTTACGATTGCCAAGGATAACTTGTGGACGATTTTGGTTTAACCGTGGGTCGGGTGATCAGTTATAGTTTATGTAAACAATTTACAAACTTTTTCGTGGAAACGAATCGTTATTCACAGCCAGGGATCAGGCAAGCGATTCGTTTTTTGTTTTGCCGAAACGAATATTCGTTTCGGCAAATTAGAATCAGGAAGCTCGGTTCTCATTCAATATATTTATGCCTTTTGTTAACTTTGGCGAGGTTCGGTTTTCCTCTGGTCTATAGATACACAATAGCTCATTTGTTCTATTAAATCAAACTTTAGCCTACCTCCGAACGCTGTAACATAAATTTAAGAATTTACCGGTGAGATGTAATGACTTTTTGATATTCTAAGACTAAAATGAATACATGTCATTACTATCACGCAACAACGAAACCGAAAAAGTGCCCGTGGAAGAAGAGTTAACCCCCGAATTCAAGACCGCTACGTTCTCAATGGGTTGATTCTGGGGGCCTGACTCCCGGTTCGGGAGTGAAAGCGGAGTGGTGCATACCGTGGCAGGGTATGCGGGAGGAACTTCGGTCAATCCGACCTATCATGACTTGGACGGGCATACAGAGACTACCCAAATCAGATACAACCAGACAGTGATTTCTTACGAACGTTTGCTTGAAATCTTCTGGAGCGGGGTAGAGCCGACCGCTCGCGTGTCAGGTCGTCAGTACGCTCAGGTGATTTTTTTCCACGATGCAGAACAGCAGCGCCAGGCCGAAGAATCTAAACAGCGGCTCGAAGAGAAGCAGAAACGAAAGGCTTCGGTGGAAATCCTTGCATTCAAACGCTTTTATGCAGCCGAGGAGTACCATCAGAAATACTACCTGCAGCAGAACAGCCGCCTTATGCACGAATTGAAGAATGCGTATCCCAAAATATCGGACCTGCTGGATTCTACAGCAGCCGCCCGGTTAAACGCGTTTGTGTCAGGGTACCTCACATTGGAAAAATTGCGCTCTGAAGTGGAGCGCACCGATTTATTGGAGCCTGTGAAGAACGCAATCCTAGAGATCGCTTCCGTTACCGAAATAAAAGCGGCAAATTGCTCTTTTTAACACCAAAACGTCTAAATGGGTCTGGAAGTTATTCCAGTCCCGTTCCCCAGTAATCACCCGGTTGAAGGAAGTTGATACGGGGAAGGACTTTCCGGTTCAACAGGAGATTGCCTTTATCTAACAAAGTCGAGATCATGCTGGATCTGGAAAATATTAGAATACGCACCCCATTGTATGTACCGGATGATCCCATCGCGATCTATAAAGAACGTCATGGGGACGCCTGACACTCCATATTCCATTGACATACCGTAATGTACATCTTGAAGAACAGGCATGATGTAACCATGAGAAGCCATAAACGACGATATCTCTCCGGCTGACTCCCGTGTGTTAATACTCAGAATAATGGCGCCATCGGTTTTTGCTTTTTCTATTTTATATTCAGATTCGAGGAGCGGAAACTCCGCCAGGCAGTAGCTTCAAGTGGTGGACCAGAAGTTAAGCACCACCGGATGTCCTTGGAGGCTGGATAAGTTGATAAATTTATCATTTAAATCCGGTAATGAGAAATCGTATGCCCTGTTACCGACCGCATTGCCATAATTGAGGTTATTTTCGGAAGTGGTTATAGGCGGACCGATAACATTACTATTACAACCAGTTAAAGCACCTGAAAGCATGACACAAGAGACAATGCAAAAAATAATTCTGTTCGTCATAGTCATATATCCTTTAAAATACCGCAAAGCGTTAGTCATTACAATTTTAAGTGGAAACAAGTGGTGTTCTCTGCGATTCTCGGCGCATTCTCAACTGAGGTACTCGTTTGCCAAACTGCAACAATGGAATTTGTCGAATCAATTAGACTGAACCATAAAATTTAAACCAATAGTCTTCGCATATTCTTTGATGCTATCGATAGTCTGTGCTATAGGCAAAGCGATAGTTATATTGTCTGGGGTTGTTTGATTTGATTGAAGGTTGGCAAGCCAAAATACCTGTTCGTTTTGAGGAAGTTTGTCCAAAACAGTTTTTATCTCTTCGATACCTTCCAGGTGAACTTCCAACCACCCTGATTCGGAGATAAAGTCTTCGTCAGAAACGATTTCTTCCAGCATTTTATTACGATCCGTACCGGTAATCAAAGTAAAATGCCATTTGCTATCTTGTGACCAAGAATACAGTTCGTAACCTTTCATGGACTGTGGTAATTCAGATACAGCCGCCATTGATAACCTGGTGATTAATTTGCCGGCTTGAGCAAATGAATTTAGTATTTCCGGGCTATTTCTGGGGTCTTCGCCCCCATAAGAAAATGAGGAGGGATAACCAAGTTCAAGGGTTACAATATAGGGGGCAGACAATTTGTAGGGTTTCCATATAGCAACCCCGTCAAACGATTGGGAGGATACCGGGGTCCAGAAAGCGCCCCAATAAACTGGGTTCTTATCAACGCAGGCTACAAAGGACCTTCCACTGGTGGGCACATCCAACTGCGAAATCCGTTTAAAAGCACTTTGAGTAAGTTTTAGTTCATGTGTTTGAGCGTTATAGGTAATAATATCGCTCAATCCAAATATTGGCTGATCTGCGATGTCGACGTGATCCAAGGCTGGCATCTGTGCTGGGGAAATATCTCCCCTGATCAAATAAACGGCGAATCCCTCGTATTTCTGAATTGCGCACCCGTTTGGCAGCAGAATAATGCACGCCAAAACAAGGAAAGCGAGTTTTGCATGGATATGCCGGAATAACTGCTTCATTAATACTTGATGTCTTGACGATTCCCTTGTACATATAATATAACGCAACACGAAGTCAGATGTTAGTGGCCCTGCTGAAAAGCTTGCCACAAAAGACACGCATTCAATGGCTTCTTACGATATAGCCGACAACAGGTACCAGATTAAAAGCAACCATCAAATGGATTCAATATGGCGGAATTTGGGGTTATAAAAGTTGGTAAGGTTAGCAACATAAATCAAACCCACATAATTTCGCCACCCTATTTAACTAACCACTTTTAAAAACTGGCAACCCTCTCCAAATAACAAAGGCTACAACCCACGCACGCAACTGGCCAACTTATTCCCACCCCATGTATTGCAAACACCAGATTTTCATGTTGCAGCACCACACAACACTTGAAGCCAATGAATTTGCTTGACTCTTGGTTGTATACTTAAACGTCTTGATTGTATTTTCGCGGCCGTGGAGGTTCACTTTGCTAGACTTAAGTAATAAGAATAAACCCTTGAACATGAAACCTGCCACAAGATTGTTCCTGGTTTTAGCTCTGGTAATTTCGTTGGCCACTGCCGGATGTAGAAGCGCCGCGCAAAAGGTTACTCAGACAGACCAACCGGTGACTACGAATTTAATTCAAAATTTTATAAGAATCCCTCTATGCAGACAAGCTACCGATTACACTTGCGGTGCAGCAGCACTACAATCGATTCTCTATTATTACGGTGATGAGTATGACGAAGAAACGTTAGCTACCAACTTGAAAAGCGACCCGGATCTCGGGACAAATTATCGCACCATTATGAGTTTTGCTGAAGGAGAAGGACTCCAGGCGGAAAGCCACACGGATATGACAATTAATGACCTCGAAGCGGATTTACGTGCCGGCAAACCGGTGATCGTGGCTCTTCAAGCCTGGTCCGAAAACCCCGACTCCTATCCAAATGATTGGAACGACGGCCATTACGCAGTGGTAGTGGGATACGATAATAACCGGATTTACTTTATGGACCCTCTCCAACTTGGCAACTATACATACATTGTCACTTCAGAATTCCTGGCCAGATGGCATGACACTGATAACGACAACGTGACCGTACTGAATCATTTTGGGGTTGTAATCTGGGGTGATAAATCCAGTTATGACCCTTCAACGGTCATTGCGCTGGGATAGCATTATAAAATGTGGAGTCCTCGGAATTGATGGTGTCAGAATCGGCGCTGATTCCATTGATTTCTGTCCTGTAGCGGGTATAATAAGGGTTGTTACTCGTTAACTAGATTAACCGATACGGAGGAGTAATGTGAAAAGAAAATTAGCTCTGGCGTTTACACTCATCATGGCAGTGTTTGTTGCTCTTCCCGTGGTACCCGTTACGGCAAGACAGAGCGTTGCAACGGGCGATCCGATTCCTACTGCCGGTAAGGTTTACGCGCTGGTTATCGGGATCAATACTTACCCTGGCCATCCTCTTAACTATTGCGTCCCAGATGCAGAGGCCTTTGCAGCGATGGTACTTGATAAGGCACCGTCTGCCAAGATCATCAAATTGGAAAATGAAAACGCAACCAAGAAAAATATAATGGACGCCATGGCCGGTTTACAAAAAACAGCCCGGTCAAGTGATGATGTGATTTTCTACTACAGCGGCCACGGCACGAACGGATTCAAGGGGCAGAGCGGTATCGTGGCTTATGATGGATTCGGCGGGGGCTCCGGGGTTATTTGGAGCAGCGAACTCGGAGCCGCTATCAGCGGTATTCACACTAAAAGAATTGCTGTGATGCTGGACTGCTGCTACGGCAACGGATTCGCGAACGATCTTAACCTTCACAATGTGTTGGCTATGATGTCATCGGCAGGCTTATCAGGGGAAACTGCTTTGTTCGGTCACAGCGTCTTTACCTACTGGCTACTTGAGCATGGGATTGTGAATGGTCTCGCCGATAAGGTTGGTGAAAATAGCTATGCCTCGCCCGATGGTAAAATACCTTTCGAAGAGGCTTTCGACTATGCCTTCCAGAATATGACCGGACAGAAGCCAAAGGTGGTTGATAACGTAAACGGCGATTATTGGCTTACTTAAAAGACAAGTACGGGACATTCAATGGAGGATGGAGTACAGAATTTCCTTTCTGTACTCCATCCCATTTTAATGCAATCTTTTGGGCATACCCCGCATAATAATTTTGGAAACCAAGGTTACTGCGGTTCACAAATAAACAAACCTTCCTATTTTTCCTAACCCTTGTAACCCCTCCAATACCTCATCGTCCCTTCGAACACTTTAAGGCTATCCCCGAATTCGCGGCTATTGTTTGTGACAAACACCGTCAACTAACATCGCTCATATCTCAAACGCGGAAAGGGACCGGCCTAATCGACCGGTCCCTTTCCTTTGTGGGGAACTATGGGGGAAATCAGCTATTGATTGTTGTATGAGCGCATCTGCGGACGGGTTACCTTGTCCTGTGGAACAGCCTGGCGATTGTTGATGCTCGGCTTATTCCAGCGACGCAGGAAAGAGGGTACGTCCAGCTCATCCTCGGTCTTGATATTCTTGAGTTTTTTGTTGAACTCGTCGTCTTCTCTGGTATCGCCTTCGGTCTTGTTGACAAAACCGGTGGCAATGAGGGTGATGCGTACTTCGCTGCCCATGGCAGAATCAGACGCAACGCCGAAGATGATATTGGCATCGGGGTCGACGGCCTGCTTGATGACCTCCGCAGCTTCGTTAACTTCAAAGAGGCTGAGATCGTTTCCACCGACGATGTTAAAAAGGACGCCTTTGGAGCCTTCGATGGTGACATCGAGTAAGGGGCTGGCGAGCGCTGCGCGGGCCGCGTCCTGGGCGCGGTTCTTGCCTGCGCCGCGGCCGATGGACATCCAGGCGGGCCCTGCGTCTTTCATGACGGCCTTCACATCGGCGAAGTCCAGGTTGATCATGCCGGGGACGGTGATAACTTCCGCGATCGCCTGTACACCGTGGCGCAGAACGTCATCGGCCATCTTGAACGCGGCGTCGACGCCGGTCTTGGGGTCGCACAGGTCAAGCAACCTGTCGTTCGGGATGATGATGAGGGTATCCACCTTGCCGAGGAGCCGGCTGATGCCTTCCTG
>CAZMDI010000006.1:0-14725 GCA_964564995.1 uncultured Dehalococcoidales bacterium | reverse complement strand
CGGCCGTTATGACCGTCTTGTGGGCATGATGAGCGGCAAGGACGTCCCGGCTGGGGGTTTCGCTCTCTATATCGACAGGCTCGCCGACCTCGTCAATATCGACAGCCTTTATATAGGCGTTTCACAGCGCGTAAGTTTGGACATCGAACCCGCTGTCATGAAAGATGCGGCCGAAGTAGCCGATCTTTTGCGCCGGGCAGGCTGCGTTGTCACATTCGCAACACCTGGACAACAGAGTGTGGATTGCGGTTGGGAAGTTACTGTGAAGAGCGACAGTCCAAGGTTCAGTGTTTTCAACTGCGGAAAGCTTGAAACCAGCGAATGTGAAAGCGTTATCGAAGTGTTTGCGACGATAGGTTGCGGGTAGATGACGCTACGAGTTGCACTTCCTAAAGGCAGGCTCCTGCCACAAACCGCTATTTTGCTGGAAAAGGCTGGTTGGGGGCTTGAAGATTACAGCGAAAAAGCCAGGATCTATCGTCTTAAGTCGAGTACCATGGGCGATCTCGCAGCGAAGATGTTCCAGGAAAAAGATATCCCCATACAGGTGGCGGTGGGCAATTACGACCTCGGGATCTGCGGTTTGGACTGGCTCAACGAGCAGATGGTCAAGTTCCCGTCAAGCTCTATCGTTAAACTGCGCGAGCTTGGCTTCGGTGAAGGTTCTGTGTACGCTGCCGCAAACCCCGGGACTTTTTCCGGAGGAACAATAGCAACCAGGGGGGATGTGGTTCGTATCGCGAGCGAATACCCCAATCTGGCTGAATCGCTTGCACTGAAACTCAGACTCCGCCGTTTCGCAGTGTACCCGCTCTGGGGTTCAGCCGAAGCCTATCCCCCTGAAAACGCGGAGATAGTGATTCTTTCTGGTAAGAATACTCATGAGATAGAATCACTGGGGCTAGAGACCATTGGGAAAATCGTGGATTTTCGCGCGTGTCTCATAGTCAACAGAGAGAGTATGCGCTCGAAGGACCTGTCAACGCTGCTCGCTACTCTTAATTCTCATCTCGAAATTCCGGCGGATCTGGAAAACTTCAACAACATCAACTACACCACAGCCTTCCAGGTATCGGTCGCTCTACCACCCGTTGACCCCGCCCTCGTGCGGCTGGCGCTTCCCGATGGGCACCAGCAGTCCCACGTACGGCGAATACTTGACGCGGCAGGGATAAATATCGACGACTATCCATCCACGACCGGCAACCGCAGGCCGAAGAGTTCCCTTGAGGGCTTTTTCATTAAGGTGATAAGGCCTCAAGACATGCCCCTCCAGGTCGCTAACGGCAACTTTGACCTGGCGATCACCGGAAGGGATTGGCTGACAGATCACAGGCACCAATTCCCGCAGAGCCCGGTAGGCGAGTTGCTTGACCTGAAATACGGGAAGGTGCGCATCGTCGCCGTTGTAGCGAACGATGTCCCCGTGAACACGAGCAGCGAACTTCAGAAACTGCGCGTTGCCGTCGAAAGCCCATGCAGGATAGCCGCAGAGTATGTGAATATAGCCGACAACTATGCCAGGGTCAACCACCTCGGGGCATACCGCATTATACCGACGTGGGGTGCCACCGAGGCTTTTATACCCGAGGACGCCGATGTCCTCATCGAAAATACCGAGACTGGTTCAACTCTCGTGAAGAACAACCTCAAGATAATCGAGACCCTGTTCGAATCGACGGCCTGTGTCATAGGAAACACCTGTCCGGCTGAGAGTATAATAAAAACCGAACGCATGGCGGAATTTGTGGACTGTCTCAAAAAAACCATGGAAACGATGCCATGAGAATAATAAACGGATTTGAACTTGCAAAACAAGCGCTCTCCCGCAAGATTGCACCGCAATCGTATGCGATTTCCGCCGGACTCGCAGCCAGTCTGAAAAACATGTTTGGCACTGAAGATCCTTCCCTGGCTGTGGCCAGGATAATCGAAGAAGTGCGTCTTAAAGGCGACAGAGCGTTGATAGATTACACCAGACTCATAGACCGGGTAGAACTTGCGTCCATTGAGGTTCCACCCCAGGATATAATCGCGGCAAAGGCCAGGATTTCCCCCGAACTGTTGTCAGCCATCCAAACCGCGGCGGGCAGGATAAAGGGGTTTCATGACAACCAGTTCAAAGCTTTCAATTCGGGCATAAAGAAAATGGCCCCCGGTACGGTAGGCCGGGTACTCGGCCGGGTGGGGATGTACGTCCCCGGAGGCACAGCGAGTTACCCTTCTTCAGTGTTGATGACCGTTATCCCGGCCACGTCGGCCGGGGTTGCCGATGTCATCATATGCACTCCGCCCGGAAAGAACGGGAAGATACCGGATATGACGTTAGCGGCGGCTTCGGTCGCAGGGGTCAACCGCGTGTTTACTGTGGGGGGCGCCCAGGCGATAGCTGCCATGGCATACGGCACCGAATCCGTCCCCTCCGTGGACAAGATCTGCGGACCTGGAAATATATTTGTGATGCTTGCCAAGAAACAGGTGTACGGTTCAGTAGACATCGACGGGCTCCAGGGCCCAAGCGAAGTGGTAGTCATCGCCGATGCGAAAGCCAACGCTTCCTGGTGTGCCGGAGACATGCTGGCGCAGGCTGAACACGACGGCATGGCGCAGTCCATATTGATAACCACGTCGGCCGACCTTTCTTCAGCCGTACTAAAGGAACTGGACGCCCGTTCAAGCGCCCTACCTCGTAAAGCGGTGATAAACGAATCGCTTGGAAGCAGGGGCGTCATCTGCGTAGTCGAAACAATGGACCAGGCTGTAGAGCTGACGAACCTTTACGCCCCCGAGCACCTGTGCATCTACGCTGAGGGTTCCGGCAAAATCGCTCGCAGGATAACCAGCGCCGGGTGCATCTTCACAGGATCACATCCCACCGTTGTGATGGGCGACTACGTCGCCGGGCCGAGCCATGCCCTGCCCACAGGGGGTACCGCGCGGTTCGCCTCGCCTTTGAATACGACCGATTTCGTGCGCTTGATGAACGTTGTGGACGTCAATGAAGGGATGATGCACAAGTATGGGCCCGTAGCCGCCGTTCTCGCAGAAGCCGAAGGCCTTTCCGCCCACGCCGCGGCCGTGAAGTTACCGCGTGAAAAAGACAAAAGAGAGATTTGAGCATGACCAAAGATAATAAAGATATCGGTTCGATGGCGCGGCCTGAAATGACATGTTTCCGAGGTTATTCAGCTTGTAAATCCTCAGAAACGGTCGCGCAGAAGCTAGGCATCCCCGTTGAGAATATCGTCAAACTCGACGCCAATGAAAACAATTACGGGCCTTCCCCCAGGGTAGCCAAAGCGCTGGCAGCTTTCGACGGGTACCACATTTACCCCGACGCGGCACAGGCCGAGCTACGTGACCTTCTTGCGAGTTACACCGGTATGCCATCCGCCCAGATAGTTGCCGGCGCAGGTAGCGACCAGTTGATAGACCTCATCATCAAGCTGTTTGCTGCACCTGGAGAGGAAATAATTAACCTCGTGCCTAGTTTTGCCATGTATCGTTTTTACGGGGACCTGAACGGCGCGCAGGTGATTGAAGTTGCAAGAGGGGTTGATTTCCAGGTCGACACGGTTGCGGTTAAACACGCCGTGACCGCCAAGACCAAGCTCATATTCCTGGCCAATCCCAACAACCCGACCGGCACGCTGACTTCCAGACAGGACGTGATTTCATTGCTGGAAACGGGGCTTCCGCTTGTAATCGACGAGGCATACTACGAATTTACCGGTGAATCCGCTATCCCGCTGATGAAAGAATATCCAAACCTTATGGTACTGCGCACTTTCAGCAAATGGGCAGGGCTGGCAGGTTTGCGCCTCGGATACGGGGTATTCCCCACTGCCATATCCAATTACCTCCATGGTATCCGCGACCCCTATAATGTCAACGTGGCGGGTTTCGTGGCGGTGCGGGAATCTTTCAAGGATATCGATTATCTGATGGGCAATGTTAAAAAAATCGTCGCAGAGCGGGGCCGGCTGGCAAGTGAACTCGGGAAGATTAAATGGTTGAAAGTTTATCCTTCTAATTCCAACTTCATATTGTGCGACGTGCTGGATGGAAATGCCTGTGAACTTCAGCAAAAATTGGAAGACCAGGGCATTTTGGTACGCTATTATTCAGAAGCTCGCCTCAAGAATTGCCTCCGGTTCAGCATCGGTAAACCGGGAGAAGACGATATTTTGTTAGATGCCCTTCAAAAGGCCGGGAGGTAGAACACTATGCCTGACCGAACAGCGGCGATAAAACGCGAAACAAGGGAGACCAGTATCAGCCTCAAGCTTAACGTAGACGGCACCGGCAAATATGAAACGACCACCGGCATCCGCATGTTCGATCACCTGCTTGCTCAGCTTGCGAGACACGGCGCATTCGATATCAGCGTTTCGGGAACAGGTGATGATGCTCATCACCTGGTGGAGGACGTTGCCATCTGCCTTGGCAGGGCGTTCCTCGAAGCGTTGGGGGAGAGACGAGGGATAACGCGCATGGCGGACGCCTCGGTCCCAATGGATGAGGCACTGTCGATGGTTGCGATAGATATCAGCGGGCGCGGGTACAGTGTGCTTGACCTCTCCTTTTCCGAAAACGATATGATGGGGTTTCCGAGCGATCTGATTCGTCACTTTCTTGAAACCTTCGCCTCGGAGTCCCGCATGAACCTGCATGCCCGAACCCTTTACGGGACAAACGACCACCACCGCGCCGAAGCTCTATTCAAGGCCCTTGGAAAGGCTCTGGACAGGGCGACACGCATCGACGAGCGGAACCCTGCTGAATTGCCTTCCACCAAAGAATGGATGGAAGGTTAGCTGCAATCCTGGATAAAGAGAAAGGGCGGGTTTTATACCCGCCCTTTCTCTTTATATCTTTGAGGGAATATTATTCGAGTTTGTGCCCGGTCAGCCTCTCGAACGCTGTCTCGTAACGTCTGGCAGTATTATTGATAACATCATCTGGGAGCACGGGGGCGGGGGGTTGTTTGTTCCAGCCCATCGTTTCCAGCCAGTCCCGCACGGGCTGCTTGTCGAAGCTGTCCTGGGGCTGGCCCGGTTTATAGCGCTCGATATCCCAGAACCGGCTTGAATCAGGCGTCAGAAGTTCATCGATCAGTATCAGATCGCCGTCGGTCATACCGAACTCCATCTTGGTGTCTGCGATGATGAAACCGCGAGTGGCTGCATAATCCCTTGCGTAGTTGTAAACCTTCAGGCAGGTTTCTTTAATCTTCTCCGCGAGTTCAGTCCCGAAGAGACTGCTCATTTCAGCCATAGTCATCGGCATATCATGACCTGTGTCGGCTTTGGTGGTGGGAGTGAAGATAGGTTCCGGCAGTTTTTGGCTTTCCACGAGCCTTTGCGGCAGTTCGACGCCGCAGACAGTGCCCTGTTTTTTATACTCGGACCAGCCTGAACCTGCGAGATATCCCCTTACGACGCATTCGACAGATAAACGCTGTGCTTTTTTTACTACCATGGACCGCCCGGAGAGATAGAGAGGGAAAGCCTTCTTCGGCTCTATAGTCAGATATTTGAAGAGGTCGCTTTTTTCAGCGACCATCTCCACGACGTGGTTGTTCACAATATGTTTGGTTTTATCAAACCAGAAGCCGGATATCTGGTTCAGTACCTTGCCCTTGTTAGGGATGCCGCACGGGAGTATGACGTCGAAAGCCGAGATACGGTCGGTTACGACGATTAGTAGATGGTCACCCAGCAGATAGGTGTCACGCACCTTACCACTGATAAATGTTGGAAGATCTATTTCGGATTTGAGTAAAACGTCTGTATGCTGATCCATTTTATATCGCTTCCGGGGCTAGTTTGGCTTTTCCGCCGTTCCCAGGTTTTACTTTCCATTGTTTCTCTGTCAACCCCAAGCGCTGGAAAATGGTATCCACATGGGCCAAATAGAAATCATAGTCGAAAATAGCCTCTATTTCCTCTTTGGAAATTCGCTTCATGAGTTCTTTGTCGGCTTCCAGCAACGTCAGAAACTTCTTACCCGTGCGCCAGCTTTCCATGGCATTTCGCTGGACAAACTTGTAGGATTCCTGCCGAGAGATGCCTTTATCTATAAGCGCAAGCATGACCCTTTGAGAAAATACCAGCCCTTTGGTGAGTTCAAGGTCTTTTTTCATATTCTTGGGATATACATTCAACCCGTTGATGACTGAAGTGAAGATAGAAAGGCTGTAGTCGAGCAACAGGCAAGCGTCAGGGAGGATTATGCGTTCCGCCGAAGAATGGCTGATGTCGCGTTCATGCCACAGCGCCACATCCTCCAAAGAAGTAAGGGCATACCCGCGCATAAGGCGGGCCATCCCGCAAACCCTTTCGCAAAGCTCGGGGTTACGTTTGTGTGGCATGGCGGATGAACCCGTCTGTCCTTCCTGAAAGGGCTCCTCAACCTCGCGTGACTCCGTTTTCTGGAGAAGTCTTATCTCGGTAGCGAATTTCTCAAGCGAGGCGGCTATTATCGCGAGGGTAGTTACGAACTGGGCATGCCTGTCGCGCTGGAGTATCTGGTTGGAGATAGGAGCCGGTGACAGTCCGAGCTTAGCGCAGGCGACCTCTTCTATTTCTGGAGGGACTGTAGCATACGTGCCGACGGCGCCCGAAATCTTTCCGAAGGCGATAATCTTCGCTGCTTCGTCGAGGCGATGGCGGTTCCTCTGCATCTCTTCCATCCAAAGCGCCAGCTTGAGTCCGAAAGTTGTGGGTTCTGCGTGGATCCCGTGGGTGCGGCCTATCATGATGGTGTACTTATGCTTTATCGCCAGTACGGCAATCGAGGCAACCAAATCTTTTAAATCCTGATTAAGGATATTTGACGCCTCAACCAACTGCAAACTGAGTGCCGTATCCATTACGTCGTTAGATGTTAGCCCAAGATGGATATACCGGGCATCGGGGCCAACGCTGTCTGAAATCGAACCAAGAAAAGCAGTCATGTCATGATGGGTTTCGGCCAGTATCTCCTGCATGCGCTTGGGATTGCAGCGCGCCAGCTTAATCTTGGAAAGAGAAGCCCGGGGTATGCGGCCGATTTCAGCCCACGCGTTGCAGACGGCGATTTCGACGTCCAGCCATTTGTTGAATTTATTTTCTTCGGACCATACCCGCTTCATTTCAGGACGGCTGTAGCGATCTATCATCCCCGGTCTCCCTTATCCTGCGGCTATTTCAAGCCGGTATTTATCATAGGCTGAACGTATCTCAACGTGCTGTAGACCGAGTATCTCGGCCGCCAGAAAAGCGGCATTCTTCGCACCTGCGCTGCCGATGGCAACTGCTGCGACAGGGATACCGGCTGGCATCTGGACGATCGCGTAAAGCGCATCTACACCCTTCAGTTCGCTTGAAGCGATGGGAACTCCGATGACCGGAAGTGTTGTCCAGCTTGCGAGTACTCCTGGCAGGTGGGCTGCCCCTCCAGCGGCGGCTATTATGACCTCTATACCGCGTCCGCGGGCCGCCTGGCCGAACAGCCTGGCTTTCTCAGGGGTACGGTGCGCGGAGATAACCTCCACCTGGTAATCGATGCCAAGTTTGGCAAGTGTATCAAGGCAGGGCTGAACGGCCTCGCTGTCGGATTTGGAACCCATTACCACGGCTACAAGGGGCATGATTCACCTCGCTATATATTAAAAGGATGCGATATCTTTACGGTAATGCGCGCCTTTGAAGCTGATGCGCGAGATATTATTATAGACTTTTTGCCTTGCCTGAGCCAACGTTTCACCTTTTGCCACAACAGTGAGGACCCGGCCCCCGGAAGTAACCACTCTACCCGAAGCATCCAGTTTCGTCCCTGCATGGAAGGTCATGACGTCATCTTCAAGGTCATCGAGACCTGAAATGGGCAAACCGGTGTCATAATGGCCGGGGTAGCCGCCCGATGCCATGACCACCCCGACGCAGGGTTTGCTCGACCACTGAATATCCATCTTCTCTAACCGGTGTTCGATGACCGCAATTGCGATTTCAGCTAAATCGGACTCGAGGCGCGGCAGGATAACCTGAGTCTCGGGATCACCGAGCCGGCAATTGAATTCGATGGTTTTGAGCCCTCCGAGTGTTAGCATTAATCCTCCATAAAGCACTCCTGAATAAGAAGAGGCCTCGGCATCAAGGGCTTTTATGGTCGGACGCATTATCTCGCGCATGGCGCGTTCGCCGAGTTCTTCGTCATAGAACTCAGGGGGTGAAAAACTTCCCATGCCGCCTGTATTCGGACCTTCGTTGGCATCAAATATTCGCTTGTAATCGCAAGCAGTAACCGGGCTGGAGATCGAAATGCCGTCGGTGAAAGCGAAAACGCTCATCTCCCTGCCTGTGAGAAATTCTTCGATGACGACTTGTTCACCAGAAGCGCCGAATTCTTTATCCTGCATCATCGATTTAAGGGCGAAAAGAGCATCTTCCACGCTATGCGCGATGACCACACCTTTCCCCGCAGCAAGGCCGTCGGCTTTTATCACGATCGGAGGAACCAGGGTATTAACATATTTTGAGGCGCTCTCGAACGAAATGAAAGCCCGGCTCGAGGCAGTTGGAACGCTATATTTGTGCATGAGATCCTTGGAAAATACCTTGCTGGCTTCGATGCGGGCGGCGGCGCGGCTGGGGCCGAAGATGGCCAGGCCGGCGGACTGGAATTGGTCGACTATGCCGGCGGCCAGAGGGGTTTCAGGACCGACGAACGTAAATGCCACTTTGTTTTGGCGGGCGGCTTTAATGAGCGCGGGGATTTCGGTTACTGATATGGATAGGTTCGAAGCCATCCCGGCCGTTCCTGCATTGCCCGGCGCTACGAATATCTCTTCAATGCCCGGGCCCTGCAGTAGTTTCCAGACGACGGCATGTTCCCGTGCTCCGCTGCCGATTACAAGTATTTTCATATTTTTTCTCTTAGTTAATTTTATCATTAAAATACCCCCTTTTTGAAAGGGGGTAAGAAAATAATTATTTATTTCTACGATACGGTGGAAGGAAATTCAATTGTCAATTTGAATATTACAATTGTTTTAAAGCGTTTTCAACACCGTTTGATATCCTTTAGACATCGTCCAATATCAAACCCGCACTATAAAAGGAATTGAACAACGTACCAGCCATAAAAGCTTTACATAATAATTGTTTTGTTCCTTCGTAACTGTTCCACACCGAAAAGACGATCTTAAATTTTAAGGATATTCCGAAATAGTCCTCGGTTTTATATGGCTCGCTTGCCCAACGAATACCTGCCATGCCAGGCGGGGTCGTACATCTCGTAATTGCCGTCCTCTCGAAGGAACAGAAAACGCTGGGCGGGGGTAACAGCAGCGTAGTGGTGGTAGGATGGGGGCAGATTAACAGTATGCGAAAGCATCTCCTGCCAGATATTGTCATCAGTCCAGTGCCCCGCACGTTTCACAACGCCGAAAAGTTCATCCGCCGAGGCCCTGCCTGCCGATTTGGCTAACGCACCTCGCAGTGCTCCGCTGCAGGTCTCGGGTTCGAATGTGCGGCCTTTGCCCATAATGACCATAAGGAGTCCCTCCTTATTCCCATTCGATAGTGCCGGGGGGCTTGGAGGTTATATCGTAAACAACCCGGTTGACCCCGGGCACTTCGTTAACAATCCGAGAAGAGATGTTGGCTAAAAGGTCATAAGGCAGGCGTGCCCAGTCGGCGGTCATAGCATCATTGCTGGTTACCGCGCGTATGGCCACGAGGTATCCGTAGGTCCGGAAATCGCCCATGACTCCCACGCTTTTTACGTCGGTAAGGATAGCGAAGCTTTGCCACAACTGCCGGTAGAGATTGGCTTTCTTTATTTCGTTCATGACTATCCAGTCAGCCGCCTTGAGGATCTCAAGTTTTTCGCGCGTTACCTCTCCGATGATGCGGATAGCCAGACCCGGGCCAGGGAAAGGCTGTCTCCAAACCATCTCTTCGGGAAGCCCGAGCTCCAGTCCGACCTGGCGTACTTCATCTTTGAAGAGAAACCTAAGGGGCTCGATAAGTTTGAGTGTCATGTTTGAAGGCAACCCGCCGACGTTGTGATGGGTTTTAATCTTGGCAGAGGCGCTGCTGGTCGAAGAAGTGCTTTCGATCACGTCGGGATAGAGTGTGCCCTGAGCCAGGAAATCTGTTTTACCCAGCTTGGTTGCTTCTTCTTCGAATACTTTAATGAACTCCGCGCCGATAGCCTTGCGCTTTGTTTCTGGGTCCGTAACGCCAGCCAGTCTACCCAGGAATCGATCGGTAGCCTCGATGTAAATGATGTTCATGTGGAGGTTGTTCCGAAAGACCTCCAGCGTGCGGTCAGCTTCCTGGCGACGCAGCAGGCCGTTGTTAACGAAGATACAGGTAAGCCGGTCGCCGATGGCCCTGTGTATAAGTGTAGAGACGACAGAGGAATCCACTCCGCCCGAAATCGCGCTGATGACTTTGCGATCTCCTACCTGTTCTTTTATGCGTACAAGGCTTTCGGTGACAAAATTGCCCATCGTCCAGTTGCCCTGGCAGTGGCATACGTTGAAAACGAAATTCTTAAGTATCGTTGAGCCATACAGTGTATGAGCCACTTCCGGGTGGCACTGGAGTCCGAAGATATTGTTTTCGTTTCCCATAACTGCCACGGGGGAATTTTCGGTATAAGCCAGAGGTTTGAAGCCCGGGGGCATCTCTTCGATGCGGTCACCGTGGCTCATCCATACAGGCGAAGATTCCGGAAGTTCCGCGAAAAGAGGCGAGCGAGTGTCACCTATATGAAGAACAGCATGCCCGTATTCTTTCTTCAGTCCTGGAGCAACCCGGCCGCCAAGCTGCTTGGCCAGCACCTGCATCCCGTAGCAGATCCCCAGGACGGGAAGATGTTTTTCGTAGATATAAGAGGGCGCCATCGGGGCATCAGGTTCATAAACGCTGGATGGCCCGCCCGAAAGGATAAAACCCTTTGGGTTAAGCGCGGCAATCTTTTCCCAGGGCGCATCGAAAGATACCAGTTCGCAATATACGTGGAGTTCTCTCACCCGGCGCGCAATGAGGAGACTGTACTGCGAGCCGAAATCGATAACCACAATGGCTTCGCGTTCAGAGCCGGAAACCGCCGGTCCGGCTGTAACTGGCTGATGGCCGCCTTTCTCCTTGGCGATCTCCAGATAAGCCGAGACTTCGAGATCCCCGCTCGTACGGACGCGACGTGTATCTTCTGACGGTGTGGGGTTGATACGTTCTTCCATATTTTTACGGTGTAGATTAACATTATGATATACTGACGGTCAAGTAATCCGGAGAGTGTTTTACGCTTGTATCCTCTGCAAAAAGCCTCGCCAGAAACAATTAAGCAGGGGGTTATCCTGCTCAAAAGCGGGAAACCTGTGTCCTTCCCCACAGATACTGTTTATGCCCTTGGTGCTCCGATCAGCGATATCGAATGCGTAAGAAGGGTCTATGACATAAAGCAGAGGCCGTTAAAAATGCCACTGCCTATCCTTCTCGCATCCATGGAAGACGTCGACCTGGTAGCTCTGGAGATTTCTGAAACCGCGAGAATTCTGATGAAAGAATTCTGGCCGGGGGCGTTGACGCTGGTCTTCAGGAAAACATCTTTCGTGCCTGATATAGTGACGGCAGGGGGACAAACCGTCGCCGTTCGGATAGCCGCGCATGCGGTTGCTATAGAGATAGTGAAACAAAGCGGCGTTCCGCTGGTGGGTACCAGCGCGAATATCCACTCCAAACCCAGTCCCATTACGGCTCAGGCGGTGATGGAACAGGTTGGCGACCGGATAGAACTTATTATCGATGCCGGAAGGACACCTGGGGGTTTCGAGTCCACAATCGTGGACGTCAGCACAAAAGAACCAAAGATCTTGCGTCAGGGCGCGTTGTCCCGGGCCGACATCGAAAAATTCTCCCGTTTATTCTAAATTAATTATGGAAATCGCAGTCGGTTCCGACCACCGCGGGCTGAAGCTCAAGACTGAGATAATCGAAATGCTCGCCGGGATGGGACATGAAGTCCGTGACATGGGAGCTTACGATACCAGCAGTGTCGATTACCCCGACGTCGCTCAAAGAGTTTGCGGTGAAGTAACCAGCGAACACGCGGTTTACGGCATCCTCATCTGCGGCACGGGCATGGGTATGAGTATCGCCGCCAACAAGGTCAAAGGCATCCGCGCAGCTCTGTGCTGTAACGTTTTCATGGCAGGGCGCGCCAGAAAGCACAATAACGCCAACGTTCTGTGTCTGGGCGTCGAGACATCCTCCGACCCGCTTGAAATCGCGCGGACATTTCTCGCGGAAAACTTCGAAGCCGGGAGGCACCAGAACAGGCTGGACAAGATTTCCAAAATCGAAAACTGCTAAAGCGCTAATCATCTTCAACGGACAGTAATAAATCCATTCTCGACACTATACCAAGAGTGAATTCTGTTGAAAACCTAAACCACAGTAACTACACACGTGGCATCGTTTGGGAGACCGATAAGGTGATACGTGAAGACACCTTTGTTAAAAAACATTAAAGATTGACTCCCGCCACTACGGATCAAAAGTTTGCCTTCGATTGGATCACCGCTGGAAATCGTGTAATCGTCATGCCCGCTAGCCGCCACAATGACGAGGCTCCCCTGGGTTATGGTAATAGATGCCGGATTGAAACCAGAAGCACTCACTGCAACCTTGATGCTCCCGCTCAGTGGGCCAGTTGTGGAGGTGGCTGTGATTGCGGGCGTTGGAGAAGTAGTTGGAGACGGGGTTGCAGTGGTTACGGTAGAACTTGCAATCGTCGGCAGGGTGTCCGTTAGTTGAGATGCAATCGTTTGAGCCTGGGTTATTGTCAAAGATGCAGTGTTCTGAGTTTGGGTAGATAAGGGTGGACTGGCCGGTAAAGCAGTCGACGATGACTTATCCTGTCTGGTTGAGCAACCGGGACTGAGGAGTACAGATCCGATCATCAGCAGCGAAAAAATAACTCGAGTATGCACGGCCGCTCCTTTCTAATGATTCCGGGAATATTTGTAAAAAGCCATGGTATCATGATGCAGCAAACGCATCAAGAAGAATTCCATGCCTCGGCGGTTTTTGCTACAGGAATTCTTTGTGCCAAATAACGCATCTTCAAAAGCAAGCAGTTTATCAAATCGGTGAATCGTGCTCTTGTTGGTCCAAGCCTTCGTCGTCAACACTTTTCCGGATCCTGGGCTTGATGCACAAGCTTCTGTATGCCAGGTTGGCACTATCGATTTTCTTGACACTCAAAGCGGGCCTATGATATTTTAGAAGTTCCTTTGAGTGGGTTTTGGATATATCCGCCCCGCGATGGCGGTTTTTTTATTTTTGCGGGAGACTACCATGAAAAGCGAAGCCGTAAAAAAAGGTATCGAGCGGGCCCCGCATCGCTCTTTGCTGCGCGCCGTCGGCGTAAAACCCGAAGAGATGCAGCGCCCGTTTATCGGAGTAGTAAACAGCTTCGTGGAAATCGTTCCCGGACATATCCACCTCCGGGAACTAGCACAGGCAGTAAAGGAAGGCATCCGCCACGCCGGAGGGTTACCCTTCGAATTTAACACCATCGCCGTCTGCGACGGCATCGCCATGAATCATGATGGAATGAAATACAGCTTGCCATCACGCGAGCTTATCGCCGATACCGTAGAGATTATGGCACAGGCCCATCAGTTCGATGCACTGGTCTTTATTCCAAATTGCGACAAAGTCGTACCCGGCATGCTCATGGCCGCTGCCAGACTCAATGTGCCTTCCATATTCGTTTCAGGCGGCCCCATGTTAGCCGGAAGGCTCGAGACTAAAAGCGGTATACAGAAAATCGACCTCAATTCGGTATTCGAGGGAGTTGGCAAAGTCCTTAGTAACCAGATGAGCGAACCCGAACTGGAGTGCCTTGTGGATGCCGCTTGCCCCGGTTGCGGTTCGTGCTCCGGCATGTTCACGGCCAACACCATGAATTGCATCAATGAAGCTCTGGGCATGGCGCTTCCCGGAAATGGAACGATACCTGCCGTCGACGAACGCCGTTGGAAACTGGCATGGCAGGCCGGCGAACAGGTCATGAGGCTTTTAGCGGCGAATACGAGGCCCAAAGATATCATCAATGAAAGATCTCTGGAAAACGCTTTCACAGTGGACATGGCTCTTGGCGGAAGCACGAATTCGGTACTCCATTTAATGGCGATCGCTCACGAGGCAGGTGTAGAATTTTCACTCAAACGCATCAATTCCATCAGCGAAAATACCCCGTGCCTTGCAAAGATACGCCCAGCCGGCGAATACCATATCGAAGATCTCGATCGCGCCGGAGGCATCTCCGCCGTGATGAAAGAGCTTAAAAACCACCTGAACCTCGAGCAGAAGACCGTTTCAGGAAGGACGGTGCTGGATATCATCGCCCACGCTGTGGTTGAGGACAGCGACGTTATCCGCTCTGAAAATACGGCTTATTCATCAAAAGGCGGCCTGGCTGTTCTTTTCGGAAACATCGCCCCGGAAGGCGCCGTGGTAAAACGCTCCGCAGTCGACCCAAAAATGATGGAGCACACAGGCCCCGCGCGTGTTTTTGATTCAGAAGATCAGGCCACCAAAGCCATCATGGCGGGATCCATCAAATCCGGCGACGTTGTCGTCATCCGCTACGAGGGGCCTAAAGGTGGTCCGGGTATGCGTGAAATGTTGACACCCACATCTCTGTTGGCCGGCATGGGCAT
>CAZMDI010000005.1:0-15417 GCA_964564995.1 uncultured Dehalococcoidales bacterium | reverse complement strand
AAATTGGACTGGTGTATCTTCAGGATCATCGCTGTATGCTCGTTGATTGCTTTTGTGTAGTCCTGGTGCGTTGTGTGGTTGGTGGTTCCAACCTCACGAAGGCTAACACCGCTTTGCTCCATTATTTCGGGGACCCTGAAGCCCCCTCCGATCTGGACAAGTTCACCCCGCGACACTATGGCTTCTCTGCCGTTTGCCAGGCTCACAAGTACCAGAAGGACCGCGGCGGCGTTATTGTTGACTGCGACTGCGTCTTCAGCCCCGGTCAGGAGGGAAAGGATGCGTCTCATCTCGGATGCCCTGGTTCCCCTTCCGCCACCCTCGAGGTCGGCTTCCAGGTTGAAGTATTGTCCTCCCAGGTTAGAAACTGCTTCCAGGGCTTTTTTAGATAACGGGGCACGCCCGAGGTTGGTATGCAGTATTATGCCGGTTCCGTTGATTGCCCCGCTCATGAAACCGGGCCATTTCTTAACAAGATTCTCTTTGATCAGATTGGTTATTTCTGGTTCACCCGCAGGTGCTGTGCCCTCCCTGATCCGATCTCGCAGTTCGGAAAGTACATACCGGGCAGCCTCGGTTACCAGTGGACGTGTGTACAGCATTATTTCGGGAATAAGGTCCGGAGATTCAAGGAGTTTCTCGATTGCGGGGAGGCTCCGCAATGCGGTGTCCGCTGTGGGACGAGCGCGTGGTGCCCTCGAAGATTTCATATCACGATGATCTTGCCGGCGGGGGACGATTCGATTACCCTGCCCATGACTGCGGCTTCTGTTATACCCTTCTCGTGCAGTTTTGCGAGCATCGCGGCGGTTTTTTCTTCAGGAACGCATATCAGGAGCCCTCCCGAAGTCTGCGGGTCGTACAAAACACTCAGGGTGTCTTCATCTATAGGTCCGGCATTTACCATGGCCGCCCGGTATTCCCAATTGGCATACATGCCTTCAGGTATTAGCCCCATATGCGCGAATTGCAGTGCCTCAGGAATCATGGGAACTTTTTTAGAATCGATCTCAATCGAGGTCCCGCTGGCTTCGGCCATCTCGCAGGCATGCCCGATCAGGGCAAACCCTGTTACGTCGGTGCAGGCATTAGCTCCGACCTCCAGCATGGCCTCGCAGGCTTTGTCATTAAGGCGCGTCATCTGTGTCACAAGTTTCTCGAGTACAGCCGCAGGAAGCATCTCGGCTTTGAGCGCTGTTGTGAGTATCCCGGTTCCTATGGGCTTGGTCATTATAAGCCGGTCACCAACTTTTGCCCCTCCCTTGGTCATAATCCGGTCAGGGTGGATGGTTCCGGTGACGCTCAACCCGAATTTCACTTCGTCGTTCCGCACGCTATGTCCGCCGACCAGAATGACGCCCGCTTCATTCAACTTGGCGAGGGCTCCTTGAAGAATCAGGCTAAGCACAGATATATCCATGGTTTCCGAAGGAAACCCGACGATGTTCATCGCGGTTATTGGTTTGCCGCCCATGGCATAGATGTCGCTTATGCCATTCGCTGCGGCAATCATCCCGAAGCTGTAAGGGTCATCAACGATTGCTGCTATCATATCAACCGTCTCGACAATTGCCAGGTCGTCGCGCAGTTTGTAAACGCCAGCGTCGTCCTTCACGCCGGCCAGGACGTTTTCGTTCTGCGGAATCTTCAAACAACCCAGAGCCTTTGCTAAGTCACCCGGACTTAGTTTGGCCCCTCAGCCCGAATAACGGGAGAGGGCGGTTAGCTTTACGTCGCTACCGGTCTCTGTCAATTTTTGATCTCCTTATTCCTGCGGATTTTGGCGGAGGGGGAGGGAATCGAACCCCCCGCGGCGGGTTAACCGTCGCCAACGGATTTGAAGTCCGCAAGGCCCACCAGAGCCTATCCGCCTCCGCCGTGATTATAACATAACAAGTCTGTCTTTAGAGGGGTCATTAGAGATTCACCGAGTATAAATAAGCTGAAGTTATGTGTCAACACGCTCATTTTGCGCCTTTAGAGCGAGTTTTGCATGGTTTTAAAGGGTTGAAGACAAAGATAGTCGATCATACAGTTAACCCAAAATTGAGCTCGGGCCATCTTGGTGTTGATTTTTTTGGGTAACATGCTTTATTGGCACTAGAGGGTTGTCATGAAGTTCCTGACTGTCTTATGCCGGAGGAATTTTCCTTGGAAATGCTGCTCGTTGCTACGGGGTGGTTAATCCCGGAAGTTCAACGGGGAGAATGTGAAGGTGCTTGATCTCTCCGGGATTTTTAAATGCTTCCGAAAAGGGAATCCGGCGATATAACCGGACCGAGGGAGTAGAGAACGAAGCAAAAGCCCCTGATTCGTAAGAACCCGGGGCTTTTTTGTTTAAAAAAACTGGAACTCAAAGAAGGTTTAATTCTCAGTGGTCATGGGATTGGGCTAGTGGATCTTGAGCATCGCGAGCGAGATAGCGACAAACAGAAGTACAAGCACTATGGTGACCTGAAAAAGCGTCTTCTCTACTCCTCGACGAGTGCGATAAACAGTGTCTGCCTGCCCGAAAATACCGCCAAGCCCTCCGCCTTTAACCTGTAGTAGCAGAGCTGCTGTTAAAGCCACCGATAGTATCATTTGAGCGATCGTGAAATAGGTTTTCATTCTACAATTCTCCCAGTTTCCGGGTTATTATTTCGGATGCCATATTTGGGTTGGCTCTTCCTTTGGAAAGGCGCATCAATTGGCCAACCATGAATTTTACCGCCTGGGCTTTGCCCGCCTTGAAATCGGCAACCGCCTGCGGATTGTCTCTAATTACCTGTAAAGCGGCGGTTTCCAGCTCAGATGTATCTGAAATCTGGCCCAACCCCTTCTCTTCAATGATAGTATGCGCCGCGTGGCCGGAATTGAACATTTCTTCGAGCACAACTTTGCCCGTTCCGGCATTGACCACAGCTTTACTTACTAACTTTACCAGGGCTGTGAAGTTTTGGGGGTTAACGCGCCTGCCGAACTCAATGATATCACATCCTGAGGTATTGAGGATACCTGCCGCCGCTCCGACGAGCCAGTTACTGATCTCTTTGGGGGAAACTTCCGGATCGGAAAGGACAAGAAGTTCATAATAATCAGCCGTTTCCCGGTTCTCGGTTAGCAGGTCGGCATCATACACAGGCAATCCATATTGAGAAACGAAGCGATCCAAACGAACTTCGGGTAACTCCGGTAGCATTGCGCGGACGTTCTCTACCCATGCGGATGACGGGGTGATAGGAGGCAGATCGGGCTCTGGAAAATATCGGTAATCGTGCGCAAATTCCTTGGAGCGCTGGGAAACTGTTTTACCTTCAGGTTCGACCCATCCACGTGTCTCCTGGGCGAGACGTCCACCCTGCGAAAGCACCTTGCGCTGTCGTTCTCCCTCGTACTCCAGAGCACGGAAAACAGCACGGAAGCTGTTCATATTTTTGACTTCCACCTTGGCTAATAGCTTGTCTGTCCCCCTGGGTCGGATGCTGATATTGGCATCGCAACGGAAACTGCCTTCTTCCATGTTAGCCGTAGAAACGCCAAGGTAGCGCAATATCGAATGGAGTTTTACGAGGTACGCCCTGGCTTCTTCCGCAGAACGCATGTCTGGTTCGCTGACGATCTCCATCAAAGGAACCCCGCTGCGGTTCACGTCAACCAGGCTATACGCCATCCCGCCTTCGTCGCGATGCAGCAGTTTAGCGACATCCTCTTCCTGGTGGACCCGTGTGATCCCGATGCGCTTGATTTCTTTGTTGACCTCGATGTTAAGCCAGCCTCCAAGGCCGACAGGCTGATCGTATTGGGATATCTGGTAGCCTTTCATCAAGTCCGGGTACGGATAATTTTTTCTGTCGAATTTTGTGTACGGCGATATGGAGCAGTTGAGGGCCAGGGCGGTCATCATCGCATATTCGACTGCCTGCCGGTTGATATAGGGAAGGACCCCTGGCATGCCGAGGCACACCGGACAAACGTGCGTATTGGGAGGGGCGTTTGCATAGTCCGACGAACAACTGCAATACATCTTGCTGCTGGTCCGTAATTGCGCGTGAACTTCGAGGCCGATAACGGTCTCGTAATCTACAGTTGGTATCGGGTTTGTGGTCTCCATAAACAATTCATCAGTATATCAATATCAACCTGGACTGACAAGAATATAATCGGGCCTCTTTAACGTGGCCTAATCGCAAAACAAACCCGGAGACATATATTGAGGTTGGGTGGAAAAACCCGGAAGGTATGTTATAATCTATTTTGTTTTTGTGGGGCTGTAGCTCAGCTGGTAGAGCATTGCATTCGCATTGCAGGGGTCAGGGGTTCGAATCCCCTCAGCTCCACCAAAGATTTCAGGTAGAACCTCAGATTACATACTTGAGGTGACTCTGCCCGGCAATGGGTAGTTCACCTTTACGTTTTTCCCATCCACCATTCTTATGCCAGTCAATCAGTGGCTCGGAGAATAACCCCTCAGAAGTCCTACTCAGTGAATCAGCCAGAGTCTTAAGCTCCTGCCCAGCTAGAGTTTTAGGCCTGTTGGTTAAGTATTTCTGGATAATCCGCTGCTGACGGTACTGGCAGATCGGTACCTTGGCATCGATGACAACAGCTTGGATGGTAAAACCGGCCTCTTCCAAATATCTTCCGGCTTCCCGCCGCTTTGTTTTCAGTGGTTATTCCCTTCTAATAAAAATTTGCTTTAATCTTGGGGAGTGAGCCACGATAAGGCCATAAGCCCGGCCAAAGAAAGTGCAGTCCATACCGATAACCATTGGCCCATCTGGGAGCTTATCCAAGGTGGTTTTATATTGATCGGGGTGTCTTCGTATGGTTTCTTTGGTCTTGCCGTGCTTGTTGGTCAATTGCTTGAGGGTTTGTTTACCGAGGTTGTATTCCTCAAGCAATTCTTTTTGTTGTGTATTTGACCGGTGTTCTCGAATAAACCTGGCACCACATTTCTTGTATAAAAAAACCTGTTTGCCGTAGGCGGTTTTCCCGTCTTTTACTATTCGCAGGGAATTGCAATGCTTGCACCTTTTTTAGACATAAGAAAAAGGATAGATATCCCCGTGCCTGATTAAAAGTTGGAAAAGGGAGGTTTTATCAAAATTAAATTACTATTAGGCACATACGATTTACTATCGGGCAAGGCTTATACTCGTCATCTTGCGAGGTCGGCTCTCCGTTTTGAACGGATTTTATTTTGAAAACAGGCTGTAAACGATTGAACCTCCTCTCGGTACACGAAGAGGAGGTTCAATCATGCTCAAATATTATTCAAACGATGTATGTTATTTTGCGATGATCTCCGCAACGTTGGAGGGCTTTAGTGTGTCCGAATATATGTAGACGCCTGGCTGGGTTATAGTATACTCAACAGATTCGCCCGGCTGTAAAGTAAAATCAAAGTAGTTTTGCTGTCCGTAATCAATACTCGCAGATGTTACAGTGTGAGCCTCATGGTCCTGGTTAGTCCATACGAATTCCTGGTTTATATTGATGTAGGAAATCGGGTCGGCGTAACCGCCTCCGATAACGATGTACAACTCGACCTCGTCTACCCCGGTTTCATTAGGAATCCCTGAAGTGTAGGTGACCACTGGTATAGTTATCGGGGCAGACGTAATTGTGACAGTTGGACCCGGTCCAATGCTGGTGACTGTTTTTGTACACCCTAGGGGGATGGCGACCAAAACAAGGCTGAAGAGGATCCCTGCAACTAGCGATTTGGTTTTCATCTCTGCTTTGTTCTCCTTTTGTTATCAACTCTTAAATAAGATATTAGTTTATAAAATATGAAATAGTCATAAACTTGTCAGCACAATAATTACAAAATTATGACATTTGAGATAAATTTACTCCCTTGGCTTCAAAATATAAGAAAATCCCTACAAGTATTTCGGCAAATTGCGGACATACAACCCTGTATGTTTGTACATATAATACCTAAACATATGGAATGGATTCTCTGTTTGGTTTGTTTAGTTAGAATTTGCTCTTGATATCGACATGCTGATGAATCAACATTCAAAATCCGGTGGATCTGTGTCTGTACAATTCAGGCTGAATAAGCCAATAGAATATCTCGCGTTTGATTGTCAGCAATACGGATAAAATGGAAAGTCTCAATAATTGTCGAAAGGAGGTTGGCCGAAAGAAAACACTTGTAGCTATAACTGTGGAAAACCCTCAACAATATAGTTTACCCGATCGTTTAATTAAGGAGGCTTAATAGACAAATGTCCTTAGAAGATAGGAAACCCGGGATTTCTAGAAGAGAATTCCTTAAAGACGCAGGATTGGTGGTAGGGGGGGCAACCGTTGGTTCGATGACCTTCCTTTCAGCCTGCGGCAGCACCACAACCGCGACTGTCACCGGACCAGCCGTCACAACGACTCAGACTGTGACCAAATTTATTGATCCGATTGACGGATCAGAATGGCCAACTCTGGATGCTCTGAAAGCGCATTTCAATGCAGTGCGGCCGTTAGCTGCGCTTTCTGCGAGTTTTACAACACTGAACGTGAATGGAACAGACTATTCACTTCAGGTCGATGACATGGACACTCTCATCTGGACCCTCCGCGAAAAACTGGGCCTTTTCGGCACCAAACTCGGTTGTGATGCCGGCCAGTGCGGAGCCTGCACCGTCCTCGTAGACGGAGTTCCGATGTTCGCGTGCGTACTCCTCTCCAACGAACTTATCGGCAAGAAGATTCTAACCATCGAAAGTCTCTCTACCGGAGCAGTTTTGAATCCGCTTCAGCAGAAGTTTTATGATCAGGAAGCCTTCCAGTGCGGTTTCTGCACTCCTGGCATTCTGATGGCTTCGACAGCCCTGTTGGTTGCTAAACCCAAACCTACCGCTGATGACGTTCGTGAAGCTCTCGGTGGGCATGTATGCTGCTGTTCGAACTTTTCCACGGTCGTTTCTGCTCTAACAGGAGGCATATAAAATGGCACTCACACCCCTTAATGTAATCGGAGATCCAAAGAATCATGACCAGCACGGCACCTGGGTTCTTACAGGCAAGATGGACTTTGCTGGTGACCGCTTGCCGGGAACCAAGCTTTTCGGAGCCATCAAAGCTTCTACCATCGCCCACGGTAGCGTAAAAAGCGTCGATGCCACTGCTGCCCTGGCGTTACCGGGAGTCAAAGCAGTCATAACCTACAAAGATTGCCCCTCATGGATGCAGACAATTTATCAATGGGGACAGGAAGTGGCGGGCGTTGTAGCCGACGACTGGTATACCGCCGTGCGCGCCACGACACTTATAAACGTGACTTATGATGTTTCTCCCACGGTATTCGACCCTGATCAGGCCATGCTCGCCACTTCACCGCTGGCTGGGCCCCGTCCGGACGCCAATATGGTGGCCACCACGACCCTGAAACGCGGAGACATCAATGTTGGTTTCCAATCGGCCGATGTCACTCTTGATACGACTCAACCATGGAGCACGACGTATCAACACAATTGTCTTGAAACCCACCAGAGTATCGCCTGGTGGACAGGGGATGACGTCTATATCTGGGGTCCTTCCCAGAACGCCTTCTCCGCCAAGAACACGGTGGTGAACAACTTGGGTTTACCCTCCAACAAAGTGCATTTCTTTACCCATGGTACCGGAGGCGCTCTGGGAGATAAAACCGGCAATCCGTCCGGCACCCCCGCCGCCGTCATGTCCAAGGCCGTAGGGGGGGCAGCGGTTTATCTCCTCTATAGCCGCCACGACAACATGCTGTTCAATACCCGCATGTTCTCTATCCGCTCTACCATCAAACTGGGCGCCAAGAAAGATGGCACACTGGTGGCATGCGACGCGATTTTCTATGCCAACAACGGCCGCAATGCTTCTGCTCCTTCAGGCAATGCTCATTACGGTTTAAAGAATACCTATACAATCCCCAATGCCAGTATGATCGTCAATACCATCGTTACCAATCAGCCGGCACGCGGCTATTATCGCTGCGTTAACGATCCTCCTGGCTCTTTCAACTATGACATGGCACTTCATAAAATGGCGTTCAAACTAGGGGTAGACCCCTATGCGTTGGTGCAGAAAAACCTGCGAGCTGCCGATGCGAAAGACCAGGATCCTCCGAACCTGGTATGGGGCGGCAACGGGGTTGGTTTATGCTTAGACAAGGTCTACACCTCCAGCGGATACGCCACCAAATTGCATGCTCCGGGTGCCAAAACCCTTGCTGACGGCAGGATGCATGGCATCGCAATCACCGGTCACCTCGATAGCCACGGCGGCGTCAATGGCGCCACTCGCGGAGCCCTGGTCACAATGTGCGCCGATGGTAAGGCCCTTATCAACATGGGCGGCTCCAGAGCTACATCCTGCGCTCCGACCACGATGGTGCACATCACAGCCGAGATGCTGGGGATGGTATATGCTGATGTTCGCTGCGGTGAATGGGGCAATACCGATGTCGGCCTGGATGCCGGCGGCCAGAACGGTTCCGGTTTTACTGGTGGTGCGGGCGGCGCGTTCTACAATGCAGCACTCGACTGCAAGAATAAGCTTTTCGCAGTCGCCCTCAAAAAAGCTCCTTTTAGCACTATAACCGGTATAACTGTCGATGACCTTGACGCCAAGGCCAGTTCTGTATTCCTCAAGAACGACCCGACTAAAACCATAACTTACCGGACAGTCATGAGCGGAACCTATCCTATCGCCGGGTACGGCGTGGGTTGGGCTTCCACCCTCAGGAGCAAATCAATCGGCGGTGTCGCCATTGGTACCGCCGCCAACTCTACCGGCAATTCAGCCGCTTGTGCCGAAGTTGCCGTCGATATCGAGACAGGCGAGGTTGAAGTCCTGGGTGATTGGAGCGCGGTAGACACGGGGCGCACGATCAATAGACCCGGAACGGTAAAAGAACTCTATTCCGGGTGCGAACTGCACGTTACCCAGGCCCTTATATATGGCGACGTCTACGACCCGTCTTCCGGCGCATGTATCAGCAGCCAGTTCACTGAGTCACGCTTGCCGACTTTCAAAGACATGAAAACGGAAAACTTCCATGTTTACGACATCGAATCCGATGATGCCGTCGGTCCTTACGGCGCCCATGGGATGGGCGAACCCGCTTCATCGAACTATTCAGCCATAACCTGTGCCATATACAACGCCATCGGTGCGTGGGTCGACCCGGACAAAGGCGCCCATACGCCTGATAGAGTCCTTAAGGCCTTGGGTAAGGCATAGGAGGAAGATAAAATGTTTAAATTCACTAAGGTTAACGCAACAACTGTGGCCGATGCCGCGACAACCCTTGGTAAAGGAAAGGCCTCGGTTCTGGCCGGCGGCACAGATCTTATGCCGTATATGAAAGGCATGTTCACTCTGAATCCGCCTACCACGCTGGTCAATATCAAGAATATCGCCCCCAGCCTGGACTACATCAAGGTAGATGGAACGACTCTCAAAATCGGCGCTCTCACCTCGCTGACGGACATTGCAGCATCATCCGTGGTATCCGGTGGATGGAACGCCTTGGCTATGGCCGCCAAAGCTGTAGGTGGGCCCGAACTGCGTAATATGGGAACCATCGGAGGCAACATCTGCCAGAAACCCCGCTGTATCTACTATCGGAACGAGTTCAATAACTTCTCCTGCCTGCGCAAGGATCCCAAGGGCATCTGCTTCGCCCTCGTGGGCGTCAACACCTTCCACTCCATCTTTGGTGCGGTGTCAGGCTGTTTAGCGGTCTGCCCCTCAGATACCGCTCCTGCCCTGGTGGCGTTGGGTGCCTCCATCGTCACTAACAAGAAGACCTGGGCGGCAGCCGATTTCTTCGTAATCAGCGGCGAACAGATAAATTCCATCGCCGCCGATGAAATCGTCACCGAGATCCAGATACCCGCACTTGCTGCCGGGACCAAGAGCACCTACCTGAAGTTCGCCTTCAGAAAGGCAATCGACTTCCCGATGGTGAGCTGCGCCGCTGTCGTAACCTCAGCCGGTGGCACTGTCAGCAAAGCCAGTATCGTTTTGGGCGGAGTTTACAACTCTCCTAAACGGGCCACTGACGCCGAGACCTCCATCACCGGCAAGGCCGTCACCACCGCCACCGCAGATGCGGCCGGTGCTGCGACTGCCGCTGCTGCCACACCCACGGCACTGCCTGCCAACAAGTACAAGGCGCAGATCGCCAAGACTCTCATCAAGAGAGCCCTTCTGGCCAGCATTTAGCTTCAACTAGGAAAGGGCAAACGAAGAGCCGCTCGATTCAGCGGCTCTTCGTTTGCCCGGAAGTTCGAATCGATCAGGAGAATATGTCTCTTTTAAAAAAATATTAATCGGCGACCCTGGTTACCGTATTCATGTGGGTTGTAGTATTATAATAATAGGTGTTAAGAAGGTTTATATATTTATTAGGGGTATTTTTATGACTTTTTCTTTTGGTGGATCCAAATTGCAGTTCCAAAAGAAATTCCTCGCTTTTTTTACGGTTGTTCCGTTATTGGCAGCTACGGCTTTTATTCAAGTGGCTTGCCCCGTTTGCAACGGCTCCGGAGTAGTTTCCAGCACAGGCATGAGTGGAGTGGTGGTTTCAAGTGTGGAGAGTGTAGAACTGGATTCTTTTCTTGTGGGGTGCGATGCCTACCGGGCATACCAGTACGCCATAACCCTTACAGTTCAAAATGAGGGAGACCAGAATGCCGGCGGGTATATTTCGATGATACTGATTAATACTAAAACTGGACAATTAATGGACACGCAATATACCGTTGTAGAAGTGGCGACCGGGATGTCTCTCAAAACAGAATTTTCGATGGCATTTCTTGTAAGCACCATGCTTGAGCAACCGGATATTACGGACGTCAGGGCCAAAGTTCTGGAGAATGATGTCCCCTGCAGCGCATGTTCGGGGAAAGGCAAGGTGGCTTTGAACTCTTGGCCATTGCTTAATAGCATGAAACAGTCATTCGTGCAGAATCTTCGTGTGGCGACTCCCTTTCTACCGCCGTTGCACATCGAAACCGAAGCTAATCCGGGCGATTTTTAGCGTGGTACTATACACTAATAACTCCTTGGGAAGTAAACGAGATGGGGGTAATTGGGTATGTTTGTTTTAAGATCTGTTTACCCGGTCGCCGCTCTCTGTGTTATGCTCTTGGCACAGATTTCTTTTTCAGCATCTTGTTCTAAGCCGGTCATAAGTTATCCTGCACCTTTGACCAGCCTCGAACCAGCCCCGTCAGAAGCAGTGGCTTTGAATTTGTGGAAAGAGTTCAAAGCTGACGAAGGTGCAGCTCTTGCCAAATACGAAGGAAAGACATTGCATTTCGCTCGAGTTTCTGTAGACAAAATGACTTTTCTTGGTGAAGGGGGAGACGTACTGCTGTTTGTACAAGAAGGGATCGACCCCAATATCGAACAGGTTAAATTTATTACTCATACCGCTTATGACATAATAAATGTTCGGGACAACTACATCGTCGAGATTGTCGGAAAAGTTCAGGGCATGCAGTTCGGCTATCTGGTAGTTAATGTCGACTGGCTGAAGGTTATCGATCCCCCGGGTGGAGATACCAACCCACCTGCCGAATATTAGCCAAATATTAGCCATTTAAAACTAAGCCCCGCCATTTTTCAGGGAAATGGCGGGGCTTTTCAGTCTCGCTGAAAGTTCTGGTGAAATGTGAATAGCACCTTTTCGATGACTTGTGACTGTTTATTTCCAAAGTTGAGCCTGGGGTTTCTGTAATGTTTCCTTGTTTAACAGTGTTTCGGAAAGGCTAAGATTTGGGAAGGTTTTTTAAATTTGTGGGGATCGGATTTATTAGCATTTATCATATGCCGGAAAAGAGATCTGTCTCATGCAGATGGTTTTTCACTACAGGGTACGCGCGCATATAAAAATCCTTATTCGCTGAAAATATACTGAAAATGCGCAAAAAGCCACGGCGGGGAGGTCCTCCCCCGAGTTGGCTCCTGTAACAGGAACTCGCTTCCGCCCGGATTTTCGCAAAGTGTTTATCGATGCGTATACGGGCGTGTATGGGAAATTCGGTTTCGACTATACTCGCGAAGTCGATGTCATGGTTGCGCCCGAACTTATGCGGGTTCTGGCCGAACAGTGGCATTATTTTTACTGCAACTTTCATCCATCTGCGGGGAAAAACATTGTAATAGAGCTTTTGAGGTTGGAAACCGGGGCCCATCTCGGGGAATAGATCCCCGTCTGCGGCAGAATTATAAGCGGCCAGAGTCGCCCGGTGTACAGCAATGTGGTCCGGGTGGCGGTACCCTCCGATGGGATCGTGAGTAACAACTACCTGGGGTTTGAGCCTCCTGATTATTCCGACGATCTTGCCCGACACTTGTTCTAGGGGTGCCATCGAGAGTGAGTCGGGGTTGAGGTTATCTTTAGAACCTGCCATCCCGGAGTCACGATACCCGAGATGTATCGTACCGGCGAGACCGAGGACCCGGGATGCACGTTCCAGTTCCGCCCAACGCATTTCACCCACGGAATTGAAGCCTTTCATCGATTCGGCATCTGCTGTGCCCACTTCACCCCTGGTGGCGCAGGCGTAATAGACCTTCACACCATCTGCCGCATATCTGGCCAGTGTACCCCCGATAGCGAACGTTTCATCGTCAGGATGGGCACCGACAAATAAAAGTGTCTTTTGTTTATCCATTTTATTTCTTCCATAATGAGTTAAATATTCTGAACAATAACTCTTTATTGAGTTTATCCTCTGCCCTTGTCTGATGCAACTCTCGAGTAGTGGTTCTTCGATTGTGAAAAGTCATAACTTTGTAACTAATTCATCGCCGATTTTATGATTTCTTAACCCGGCTACCGATATAATTCGAAGGTCAGCGCAGATTTCGGAGGTGCTTTAAGTGACAATCGGATGGTTTCGTGATTTGGTGATTATTATCTTCGGGTTGGTGGGTGTGGCTTTTCTGACATTGATAGGGGTAATGGGGTTCTCACTGTTTCGCAGATTGGAAGTGATTCTCGATTCACTCAAAACCACGTCTGCGAATATCGAGGAAATTTCCACCGTCGCCAGAGAACAGATGGTCAGGCCCATGATGCAGGTTGGGAGTGTGTTTCAGGGTATTACAAGATGGATCGAAATGATAGGCAGTTATTTCAAAAAAACAAAAAAGGGGGTGAGCAATGAATAGCAGAAACACAGGTGCAATGATGGGAGCGGGTTTGGCTGCGGGTCTCGCGATTGGAGTTGCGGTGGGGCTTTTATACGCTCCACAATCGGGTAAAAAGACTAGGGCTATGTTAAAAAAGCGGGCGTTGGAACTCCAGAACGCCGCGGGTGAAATGGCTGAAGAAATAAAAGAACGGGCAGGCGCTATGATGGATATGGCGAAAGAACGCATGAATGTCGGCGGTGATTCCCACGTGCAGGTATAACATTCAGGTATAACACTAATAAAGGCGATATATCAAAAAGGAGGAATAAACGATGGATGATAATGGGATGGCCAAAGGGTTAATTATCGGTTTGCTCGCAGGGGCAGTTCTCGGCACAGCCTTTGGGATGTTATATGCCCCCAATTCTGGTGCTGAGACCCGCGAGATACTGAGAGACCGTGCCATGGAGGCCCGTGACAGGGCTGGCGAGATTGTAGAAAAAGTTAAAGAGCGGACTCAGGCGATGCGCCATAGCAAGGAAGCAGTCTAGGCAATAGTGTTTTAGTCGAACAAGGTTTGATTGCCGCTCTCACGGGTCTGTTAATGTGGTGGGAGCGGCATTTATTTTGTGGGCTCCTTTTTATGATGCCCCGTTCCGGCTATTGATTGGCGTTGCTCTCCAATCAATATCTCAACGATTGGGCAATTTCTTGCGTTTTACATACGTTTGACACTGAACAAATGGTACACTATTCTTTTCTTTCACCTCTAAAGTTGTCTGCTGGAGTGTTAATTGAAAGAAGATCAGGCGGGTGTCCTCCGATTTACTGCGAAGCTCAGGAGCCGTATTTTAAAGATAGGCGCTTTCCCGGGAGTAAGGGTTGAACAAGCCCGCACACGGCTCGTCAAAATACCTTTTTTTGGGTTTCTTAATCAGGTCATCGAGGGAATGGGTAACGACGGCGCCTCTGAAGTGGTGGGGGGGATTTCATATTACGTCATACTCTCTTTGTTCCCGTTGCTTCTCGGAGTTATTTCCATCCTTGGTTTTTTCTTGCCTTCTGCGACAATTCAGGATCAAATATTCAAATTTGTTGAAACCAATCTCCCGACGGCCAACGATATTTTGCGATTGAATATCACAGGGATAATCAAGATCCGGGGGCCTCTGGGGATCGTCAGTATCGTGGCTTTGTTCTGGTCGGCAAGTGCCATGTTCAGCGCCATAAACCGGGGGGTCAACCGTGCATGGGGTCTCAACGTCAGGCACCCGTTCATCGTCCGCAAAGCGCGTGAGGTCGCTATGTCTCTCAGCGCATGCGTGTTTTTTTACATTGCTGTCACGGTAACTGCGGTCCTCGCTTCTTTTGATACCGGTGGGGGAATAACGGGTGGGTTTCTATTCTTCCTTTCGGGTTCGTCGCTGGTATTCTTTGTTTTTCTTATGGTTTATAAAACTATGCCGATGACCAAAACCTATTGGCGTTACGTGTGGCCGGGCGCTCTTTTCTCAACCGCTACCTTCGAAATGGCGCGCATATTTTTAGGTGTTTATCTGACAAAGTTTTCGCATATTGAAATGGTCTATGGTTCAATCGCCTCGATTATCATCCTGCTTGTCTTCGCCCAGTACGTCGCTTTTATACTTATCATGGGGGCTGAAATTAGCTCGGAATACAGCCGCTTTCGCCTTGGTCTGGAGCCACGCCCAAAATTCCCCCCGGACCTTTGTTCCAGGTGAAAGAGACTGGGATTTTGGGCTTGGTGGTCGTGCGTTTAGTCCTCCTTCTCAGCTGTCTCCCAGCTTTGTCACTTTATTGAAATACCACAAGTTGGTAGACGCGTCCTCTAAGAATACGGTCTTCTGATTGGTTACCTCGGAGAGGTTTATTTGGGAGTCAATGATCCCTTTTCGCATGTTGAAAGGTGGCTGTTTGTGGGAGGCTGTATGTATCAGGTGTTAGCGGGTGGGGTCCAGCAGCACTATCGAGGTGCCGGTGTCGAAAGACCTTGAAATGTGCCGTGCCATGGTATCCAGTTTTTCCTTTACAGATTCCCCTGAACCGAGCGCTGTTATCTCCTGTAGAACTGCTTTATAATAAGACTGTTCCTTGCTGAGAGCCAAATCTACGCCCCGATTTTATTGTAGGTATGAAATGGGCAGGGTGTCGATGGTAGTATGGCTGTTTTGGTTGCGTAGAGCGTGCCAATACTGCTAAAATTCAAGCAATTGCCCCTGTAGCTCAGTGGATAGAGCAGCGGTTTCCTAAACCGCGTGTCGTGCGTTCGACTCGCACCAGGGG
>CAZMDI010000004.1:0-15820 GCA_964564995.1 uncultured Dehalococcoidales bacterium | reverse complement strand
GTAAACCAGCGGTAGCATGAGTGAATCGTCGACGGTAAATTCTACCCCGATCATGATTTGGCGATTCGAAACGGCAGTCCGGTCCAGAAGCTCTGTCAGTTTCCCATCCTTGTCGAGGAAGTTGATGGTATATTCCGGAAAGGAACCGTCCCCGACGGTCTTGTTTTTTAACTCTTGCCAGCGGGCCGCGATATGAGAGAAAGAAACGACCGCGGACTTGGCCGCATATTCAATGGTTTCGTATACCTTCGATTTCCCGGCGTCTATCGACTCTTTGTTATCCCCAGAACTGTAAGGCAAGAATTTGCCGAAGCCGTAGCTGATGACCCTATCGGTCATGCCTGGATAATTCGGGTCTGCGACGCAGAGGTCTCCGTCTTTGATGCGATAGATGATCATGGCATGCCCGCCGCCGGCCTTACTCCAGATAAAAACCAGTTGCGGTTCGGCTGTAAGCTGCATGGCATAGGCGAAGCAATTCCAGGTATTTTCCTGACTTATGGTATTCGCGAGTTTTGAGAAAACATCGGTGGCAAGATCATTCCAGTTATCTGCCTGTATCACGGAAGCAAAACGGTAACCCAGGGAATCATCCTGCCATAAACCGGGAGTAGCCGGCAGGTTGCCGTTGTTGTCGTAACGGCCACTAAGGATTAGGTCTTTACCATCCGGCTGGGTGCAGTAATACCACATCGCTGTCATGGATTGCCCTGCGCAATGGCCGCTGGGAGCGATATACGATCCCCGATTGGTAAATTCCCAATCATCGACTCCAGGTCGGAAATGGGAATCGATATCGTTTTTCAGATTGATTTTAGGTATCAGGCTGATAAAAAAATCTGTAAAATGGCATGTTCCCACAGTGATGGAGTTGGCGCTCTCAGCCAGGAGAGGCATCCCTTCCAGAGTTTTTGTGGTTTTGTCATAGATGAAACCCATGGCGAAGGAATCTTCGGGGATTTTCACCGGTATGGTTACTTCCATCATTTCATTGGCGAACTGCCCGCCGTTATCGACGCTGATCAACGGTGTAATCGGATTGCAGTCTGCCCCGAATGAATTGCCCGTTACAGGCGCATAGGATATCTTGAACTGCAGGGAAGTGGAATAAGCACCTGACGGGATCGCAATCTGCATGGAGTCAAGAGGGTCTCCCGGTTTATTGACCGATAGGATACCTCCGCCCGGGGTAACAGTAGTGGTGCTGGCTGCAACGGTTTGGCCGATTGAGATCGTGCCGGTTGTACCTCTGGGTGGTATCGAAGCCGATGCGGAGATGGCGGAGGTTGGCAAAGAAGTCGCAGTGGGGACCAGCGAATCGATTATCGATTTTGCGCTTTTCAATGGGCCGCACCCGCTGATCAACAAAGACAGCAAGACGATAACGGACACAATGATGGAACCGATTCGTTTTGCCATAATGCGTTTCCTCGTCTCACCGATTTGAGTGGATAGATGCGGCATTATAGCAGAATGTTATTCAATGTAGAAACTCATAAAACCATTTTTAACTTGAAAATATTGACATCATTCAACGATACATGCGGTCGGGGTCAAACGATTGTTATCATACAAGTTGTTTAGGAAATATAATTATTTTGGCAGTGCAAACGGGATCGTTTGGGCATGCACGATTACCGATCTTAGCAGGTTCAATTCTCTCCGTTTGTTTTAAAAAGGTGTGTTTTGTGGCAGAACCCAAAGACGCCATGTTTAGCGGACAAGGTGAGATGTATCGATGTGACACAAGTATTGCGTCTCTTGAAAATATTAATTAATATACTGGCTTTCTAAACTTTTAAAGATCGCATATCCATCGGAATTTGGATGCACACCATCCGAAGTATATTTTGCGTAAAGTTTGCCATCTGATCCACAAAAATTAGGATATAAGTCAATAAAGATAACTTTAATCCCGTCAGACAAAGATTTCAGTTCATCTTCATCATTGTAGTATGGGGATATTGTTACTTTCAAAAGACGCTGACAATGAGATATCGCTATTTGTTGGTAGGACACTTTGAAAATACAATATTGTGTCAGGGGATTCCAATCTGATTTTATTCAAAATCGTTTCGTAGTTCGCTGAAATATAAGAGGTATCTTTCCCTCCGAACAAATCATTAATACCAATAAATAAGAATATTTTTTCGGGTTTGGAACTAATAATTGAACTTAGCCTGGATAACACATCATCCGTTGTATTTTCCGGGATACCTGCGTTTCTGATGTATGTTACCCCGAACAAAGTGTTCCAATTTTCATAGGCTGTAATACTATCTCCAATAAATACGATCTTATCTACTTCGTTTAGGGTTTTCATTGTCGATTTCGCTTCACAGCCTGCAAACGAAACAACCATGGCAAGCGATAAACAAAATATTAGTTGCTTTGGCATATTAATATTTCTGCTTCGACTGTCGGGCTATTTCTGACTTTAAGATGGCATGACCTTCCTTCACTTAATTGGTGATACTTGGTTGAATTATTCTGAATTTCCCAGATCAACTCGTGTATGACGAATGAGCGTGCGATAATTATACACCTGAAGTGGGAGGAAAGGAGTTCCATTATCGTTTTAGACTTATGAAAAAAGGTTAGGAGTAACGCATGTTGAGCTCATAAATAGGCACAATAACTGCCCGCATTAAATCCAGAGTGAGCAGTGTTGACGGTAAAAGCAGTGGAGCGTACGATTTCTTTCAACTGAAGGATAGTTGTGTTATTGAGATTATGATTCGGATGATTGGAGGCGATAATGATGAAGACAGCCAACTTTGTCGGTGCAATCACGGCAGATGCCTATATGCTGCTCATCATCATGATGTTCATCGCGCGCATCTTGGGATGGTCACAAGCTGGAAACTGGATAGGGATCTCCTCGTCTATTGTCCTAATACCCCTGGTATACTTGTTTGTCATTGGGCTTAAGACAGGCCGGCGCGCAATCTATTTCACATGGCTTCTATTGATGATTTTGTTTGCCCTTTTCGAATTAATAGTTGATGATATTCTCAAGGTTGATTTGCGTAGCACAATGAGGGTAATGATACCCTATGTGATGTTTTTCTTCGCCGCGACCGGGGGATTGATCGGCATAGCCTCTCAGGCAGGTAAGGGGTGGTCTATCACGACTTCCGTTATCTTCTGGATATTGGCGATTTTGGCATTTATTCAGCGGGGAGTGACCGGCCTGTAGGTAATAGAGCAAATATATTGATTTCTTGTCTTTGTGTTATCTTGATAATAATATATTTATAACTTAGAGGAAAATATGATATGGAGTTCATCAAGGGGTTTTTTGACTTTGTTCTGCATATAGATACTCACCTTGGGAGTGTGATCGCTCAGTACGGCACCGCTACCTATGCCCTTCTTTTTGGGACCATCTTTATTGAGACTGGATTAGTCGTGGTCCCATTCCTACCCGGAGACTCACTGCTTTTCGTCGCTGGAGCTTTTGCCGCTTTAGGCTCACTTAATTTATTTATTTTACTGATTTCTCTCTCGGTGGCTGCCATCGTGGGGGACAGCGTTAACTATGCCATCGGGCACTTGTTGGGTGAAAAGGCAGTCGCTAGCCGTAGAATCCCCATCAACGAGAAGCAATTGAAGCGCAGCGAAGACTTTTTCCGAAAACATGGCGGTAAAACGATCATTCTAGCGCGGTTTATTCCGTTCATTCGGACCTTCGCGCCTTTTGTGGCCGGGGCGGGTCGTATGCACTATGGAAAGTTCATAGCTTACAATGCTATAGGTGGAATTGCCTGGGTTGCGATAGGCACGCTGGCGGGCTTTTTCTTTGGCAACCTTTCTTTTGTTAAGAACAACTTCAGTTATTTCCTAATCGGAATCGTGTTGGTTTCTATACTGCCGGTTTTTTATGAGGCGATAATAAGAAGATGGAAGTTCAGGTAATCATTTCCAACCATATCCCTAATTATTTTCACTATAAACAAAACTGCAACTAGGCATGAAGCGCACTTGTTTCAGTAAATAATAAAGGAAAGTATAAACATCCTCCATCTTACGGTAATGGGTGTTAACCTGTTATCTATCCCGTTATTGTGCGTAAATTTTGATAAAGTGCCGGTATTAACCACTGTTGTCGGTGTTGACCCTTTTACTTGTTGCCGATGGTCCCATCTTCCTTCGCTGTCTTGATTGGATGCCAGGATTGGTAGCAGGATCTGCCTTGTAGATCAGTGTTCCATAAGAGATGTTTGCTGTTTTCGGGATGAGCCCTGTGAATGGTATTTCTGCCGCATCGCGTATGTTAATAACAAGTGTATCCGGGTTTTCCCGGCGGCGCTTCGCTTCGGCAGGGTTCAAGGATGGGATTGCAGCGGTTGCTTCACAAACCATTTGTCCAAAAGTCTTTGGCATTTTTCTTCAACATCTCGTAATAGTAACAGCAGTTTGGTATTGTACTACTCTCCCCCGGAAATTGAATGCAACCCCACATAGCATGAATGAAACTGTCCATTTGAGCCCAGGACCCAGGCATCCATCTGTGATAAGAAGGCAATATATATTGAACCGGAAGAGTCTTCCATCGACGTGTATTCCTGATGATCTCGTTTTGCTCCGCCGGTATAATAGTTATCGTAAACATCCGAGATGCCGGAAACGTATTTTGAGGCAGTCGTTCCAGTGATCGTGTTCACAGGGTCGCCTGATATTCCCCAGATTGGAATTCCAGCCGAAACGCTGAATTTTGTTGACTGGGTAGAGTACTGGTAGGTACCAGTAGATTTAGAAACCCGTGAATAAACCAGGCTCACCAGATTCAGGCCATCGCCGGATACACTGCCGCTGATCGAATAAACATCCTGATTATCCCCAAGACCTGAAATATAGGTTCCGGAGAAGCTCGTCCCGTTCCATGTGATAGGCATTGAATTAATATCTGTCGTCCTGTCTGGGCAACCTATTCCATTACGAATAACCGTCCAATAATTGGCAGGCGCCCAGGGTGCTTGCGAATAATTATAAGTAAATTTCCCAGAAATACTTAGTTTTATGGAACGCATATTCTGGAGGGCCGAAAGTTTATCGCTACCCGGTGTCACAGTCGGAGTAGAAGTTTTACGAATTATCGCGGTGCCAGTGGCGCTTCCGGCTTCTTTGCCGTCCTTGTCAAAAAGCTTGGCCAAGATAGTGTGCGTGCCTTCTGCGGGGAACGAAATAGTCAGAGATAACTCGGAGCCGCTTTTCTTGAGAGAACCGTCTACATACCACTCGAATTTGGAGCCTGCTGGGGCAGGTTGTGATATCACCAGTTTGAACGTTACATCCTTGTTCGGTTCGGACTCCTGTGTTGCCGGAGTCAACGTCAGGGTGCTGTAGAGTACGTTAAAATACTGGAAGTTCACATAGTTGTCTTCGGTTTCTACTTCACCCGTAACGTAGATGCCCAGCAAATTGTTGCCAGGTAAAAGATCAATATTGCCGTTTGCATCGAAAAGCAGTTGCTTTTGATCGCGGAACACGCTTAACTTGTCGACTGAGCGGCCGACAATGTTTAAATTTAGTTTGCTGATGGTTACAGTAACCCCGTCTATCAGGTTTTGATTCACGCCGACCAGATTCTTATAAACGATTGAGTATTGCGGAAACAGGTCATTGCCGATGGTTTTGTTCTTTAACTCGGTCCACCTTTCGGCTATATGAGCAAAATCAACGATGGTAGATTTGGCCGCATATTGGATTGTTTCATAAGCCTCTCCATGACCGGCGGCTATCTCTTTGGCATTTGCCCCCGAGTTGTAAGGTATGAACTCGCCAAATGTGTAGAGGATGCGTCGGTCCAGGTTGCCCGGATAATTGGGGTCAGCGATTATGAGGTTACCGTCCTTTATGCGATAAACAATCATTGCATGACCACCACCGGCATTGCTCCAGATGAAAACCAGTTGTGGCTCCCCGGTAAGCTGCATGGCATAGGCAAAAGCGTTCCAGGTATATTCCTCGCTAATCTTTGAAAGATTACGCCAAAAATTGGTGGCGAATTTATCCCAATTATCTGCCTGGATTACGGAGACGAAACGGTATCCCAGCGAGTCATCCTGCCATAAATCTGGAGTGGCTGGTTGGTTGCCGTTGTTATCGTAACGGCCATTGAGGGTGAGGTCTTTGCCGTCCGGTTGGGTGTAGTAATACCACATGGCGGTCATGGATTGTCCGGCGCAATGGCCGCCCGGCGCGATGAACGAGCCGTAATTGGTGAATTCCCAGTCGTCTATCCCCGGGCGAAAGCCGGTATTGATGTCTTTTTTGAGCTTGAATATCGGTATCATGCTTATGATGAAATCCGAGAAATGGAATGTGCCCACAGTTATAGAAGTGGCACTTTCGGTTAAAAGCGGCATACCTTCCAGTGTTTTTGTGGTTTTATCGTAAATGAACCCCATGGCGAAAGAACCTTCAGGTATAGTAACGGGAATGGTTACGGCCATCATCTGCCCGGCAAACTGCCCACCGTTATCCACACTGATCAACGGAGTAATCGGGCTGAAATCCTCCCCGAAAGAATTACTCACAACTGGAGCATAAGATATCTTGAACTGCTTTGAATCTGAATAAGCCTCTGCCGGAATTGCCAGAGTCATACCGTCAAGCGGGTCACCAGGTTTATTGACTGCGAGGATGCCCCCAGCAGCTGGAACGGTGGTGGTGCTGGCAGCTACGGTTGGCCCGGTTGTAATGGTTCCAATATTCCCCCTGAGTAAGGCGGTGGAAGAGGTTGACGATGGAATTAGTGACGCTATTTTTGACTTGGCGCTGCCCAGCGGTCCACAGCTACTCGCCAACAAGCAAAGCAATATTATAGCCAGAATAAAATTCGAGCTTAATCTTTTCAGCATTGTATGCCTCCTTGTTAGCGGGAAGAGGTATGTTTAGATACGGCATTATAGCAAAGAAGGTGAAGTTGATGAAACGGATGGAACAAACACGATGGGAGACGCTAATTTCATTAGGCTCGCGTTTATCTTTAACTTTGAGTCCCATTTCATAAAGATCATAAAGATCCCGTGTACGCCGGGCGAATCATTGTACGCAATTGATTCTGTTAATTCCGATGTCCCAGGTGGTTCATTCTTGGTATACCAACACCGAAATTGGTTTTTAACGGGTTCGCAGCCAATCTTTCAATTGTGTATCAAATTGGGCTGGATTTAGTCCTGTTTGTTCAGTGCCTGCGTCACAAAAAGTTGGTTTTGAGCTGTGGGTGATAGCTTTAATTATTTCTAGATCAAATTTGTTTCCCATGAAACGCCAACATGTTTTCGGGGAAAAGCTATCAGTAGCCTTCCAGAGTAAAATGATATATATCATGGCCCGGTTTTAATCTGTTTTCGGACTGATGATACAATCGATGTTGCCTGACTCATTCCACGGCTTTTAGTGTATAAGTGATATTTGTTACATCGGACCCCCGTCCCTCCCTGTATATTCCTATTGAGATGTTCTCATTTAACAATACGGAATACTTGTTGGAAGGAATACCTGATGGCGAAGATATTGCGAAAGATAGTTATCATCGACGAAGAGAAATGCGACGGATGCGGGTGGTGCATAGACGCTTGCGTGGAAGGCGCCCTGCGCATAGTCGGAGGCAAGGCCAAACTCCTGAGTGAAATCCACTGCGACGGTCTTGGAGCTTGTTTGGGCGGGTGCCCGCAAAACGCCATCACAGTCGAGGAGCGTGAAGCCGAGTCTTTTGAAGGAGAAGCTCCTAAACAAGAGGCAACGCTCCCACCAGTTCTCTTTGCCGGATGCCCCTCGGCGAGAGTGCTGGAATTCGATAATAATGTGACTGTTGCCGACAAAAATGTTTCCGACCCTTCGGCGCTTCGAAACTGGCCGGTCCAGTTGGCCCTGATCCCACCGACAGCTCCTTTTCTAAGGGGCGCCGATCTCCTGCTCGCTGCGGACTGTGTGCCTTTCTCCATGGCATCATTTCACCAGTGTTTTCTAAGGGGGCGCATGCTGGCTATTGCCTGCCCCAAGCTGGATGACTCCGATGCCCATTTGGCAAAGCTGACCGCCATCCTGCGGGCCGGCGGAGTGAAAAGCCTGAATGTCGTAACGATGGAAGTGCCCTGTTGTAGCGGCCTGCTTTACATGGCAAAAGCAGCGCTTGAGGCGAGCGGGAGCAATATCCCGCTGGAACACGTGGTGGTAAGCGTGCGGGGAGAGGTTGTTTCGGGTCAGAAGCCGCCTGTATCTTGCTCCCATACCGCACCGTAAGGTGGGCCTCTTACACTGATTCTGGGTCCCGGCTCCCGGGCCGGGATGGCAAGGATTATTTGGCGATGCGTATAACGGTTGGCTGTAGGGGAATAAGGGCGAAGTACGAGATTGGCGCGTCGCCGCGCTCCTCGCAAATACAAATTGGTTTGTTATGTATTTTCTGCCGCAGGCCAATGTGACAGATCGGATAAAGTTTGCTGCGAAGTTTTAGTCGCCTATACTGTATAATTCCATTCAATGAAATCGGACACTTCGAACACCGCCCCCCACATAGACCTTAACCCGGCCTTCAAGCGCGCACTCGAAGCGATGGAAAAAGGTGGGCGGAGTATTTTCATAACCGGCCGAGCCGGGACCGGCAAATCCACGCTGCTGGAATATTTCCGCGGTATAACGGGTAAAAAGGTAGCTGTGCTTGCCCCTACCGGCGTAGCGGCACTAAACGTACACGGGCAGACCATACACTCATTTTTCGGCTTTAAACCCGACGTCACGCTGGATAAGGTCAAGAAACGCCGACCATCCACAACTCCCAGCGTTTTTCAGCAGCTCGAAGCCATCATCATCGACGAGGTTTCGATGGTGAGGGCAGACCTGCTTGACTGCGTCGACAAGTTCCTGCGCCTGAACGGGCCAAAACCCGGGGAGCCTTTCGGCGGCGTCCAGATGATATTCATCGGGGACCTTTACCAGCTGCCCCCCATCATCAATAACACCGAACGCGGATCTTACGACGAGCTTTACCGCACACCTTATTTTTATGGGGCCCGGGTTTTCTCCGAATTCGATATGGATTTCATCGAACTGGAGAAAGTTTATCGCCAGCAAGACGAAAAGTTCGTTCGCCTCCTCAACGCTGTAAGGGACAATTCCGCCGACGAAGAAGATCTGGAATCTTTGAACCGCCGCTACAAACCAGACTTTCAGCCAGCTCCGGGAGATTATTATATATACCTTACGACTACCAACGCCATGGCCCGGCAGATAAACGACGCGGAACTCGCAAAACTGGATGCTGAATCCTTTATCTTCGAGGCTGAAGTTTCGGGTAAATTCGGTAATGAATATATCCCCAATGCACCGGAACTCCAGGTCAAGGTGGGGGCTCAGGTGATGCTGCTGAACAACGACTCCCAGGGACGATGGGTGAACGGCAGCATAGGGCGGGTGACGGCCATCGTCCCGAGGGCGAACGAGACCGTGATACAGGCGGAACTCGATGAGGGGCGGCTGGTCGAGATAAAACCGTTTACCTGGAATATCTACCGTTTCTTTGTGGACGAAGGCGGACTGCAATCCGAGGTCATGGGGAGCTTCAAGCAATACCCGATGATGCCCGCTTGGGCGGTTACCATCCACAAGAGTCAAGGCAAGACTTTCGATAAAGTCATCATCGACATGGGCCGGGGCGCTTTCGCTTGCGGGCAGACCTACGTGGCGCTGAGCCGGTGCACGACACTGGAAGGCATCGTTCTCAAAACGCCCATCCTGAAAAGGCATATTCTGATGGATGAGAGCATTGAAGACTACATGGGGCCACTGACTAGAAACTCCGGATAGAGGGGACGGCAGACGCCGTTCGCGATGGGGATTTATTCCGGATTTCGGCCCGCGGGCCGGGATGACATGGCGCAAGGAAATTTGGCATCGTGTCGCCAGGTTGGATGAAGCAAAAAAATTGGATCCCTCGAAGTCCCGATCTGCGGCCAGAAGATGACAAGATTTGTGGTATTTCCGTTATTGTGTCCCCCGGGATACAAAGATTTGTTAACCTGAGTGCTGTCCCTTTTTTAAGTAATATGCCCGAAATGATATTGGGCAATGTTGGTTACTCCCAGCGAAAAAGCTTTAGCGCGAGCAATACAACCCCGATGAAAATCGCGACGACGATTATCAATTCCACGTTATTCCAGGGGAATCCCAGCCACGGATTCTGAATCAGCGTGACCACATGCTTGTAGGGTGTTATATCTCCGACGATCCGAAGCGGCTTGCCGAGATATTGTGCCGGCGGGCCTGCCCCACCGACCATAAGCATCACAAGATACAGTATGAGTCCCAACCCCTGCGCCGCGCGGGCATTGGGAAGTAACGCACCCAAAAGCACCCCGATTGCGACAAAGCAGAGGACCCCTAAGATGAAAGCTGCGATGACTCCTAACCAATCCACAGGTAAAGCAACTTTATAGAAAATCACTCCGATCACGGTGACCAGGACACTGCCGACTATCGCGACGAACAAACTCACGACAAACTGGGAAAACAGGATGGTTTGAGGGGAGATGGATGAGGCCCGGAAACGCCGCAAGACGCCCCGTTCCTTGTAATTACAGAGATGTATCGGGAGCTGGATAAGGCCGATCGAAGCGATGACAAGGGCCACGTAGGCTGGGGTGTAAAAACTCATGGCGCTTAAACCGCTGTATATACCATTTTCGGAGACATTCCCGAATACAGTCCCGAGCACCGGCAGGAAAAGCATGGGTAACCCGAACGTGAAAATCATCGTCATGGGCTCGCGGAAAAATAGTTTGAGCTCCAGCTTGGCCATCTCGATGATAGTTCTCATTCTATTCCTGCCGTGAGCCTCGTAAGTTTCAAGAAAACGTCTTCCAGACTGGGTTCCTCAAGATGCAGATCGTCTGGGACTATCCCATGGTCTACCAGGATGGAGGCTGTCAGGGCCAGGAGAGGGCCTCTACCATAAACGGTGACCCTTGGCCCTTCACGATCAACTCGGGTAACACCATCGACATGGTTTAAAAAATCGAGATTGTGCACTTCTGTCGTGAAAATAACTCGCAGATCCAATGCGTGGCTCGCGATAAGCCCGCGAGGGGAGTCGATGGCGATCACCCTGCCGGCGTCGATAACTGCCAGGCGGTCGCAAAGAACTTCGGCTTCATCCATGAAGTGAGTTACCATCACGACGGTAGCGCCTTTGGCCCGTATCCGGCGGATAAGTTCCCAAGCGATGCGCCGGGCCGCCGGGTCAAGCCCTGTGGTCATCTCGTCCAGAAACACCATTTCGGGTTTGTTGACCAGTGCCAGAGCTACGAACAGCCGTTGTTTCTGTCCACCTGAAAGCGAGGCGAAACTTGCTTTGGCTTTTTCCTGCAAGCCCCAGTCGGACATGAGCTGGCGCCAGTCGGTACCGTTGGATGAAAGCGAGGCGAAGAGTGAAAGGGCTTCCCAGACTTTGGCACGGTCCGGCACCGCTGATTCCTGCAACTGGCAGCCGATGCGTTTCCTGAGCGCCTGCGCCTCTGTTGCCGGGTTCAGGCCAAGTACTCTGATAGTGCCGCCGTTCGCATGCCGGAGTCCCTGGAGACATTCAACGGTGGTCGTTTTGCCGGCCCCATTTCGACCGAGAAGACCGAATATCTCTCCCCTGCGAACGGTAAAAGAAACGTCGTGAACGGCCGTTAGCGACTTGTAGGTTTTTCTGAGGTGCTCAACCTCGATAATGTTTTCCATACGCTCGCTATACCATATCTCAAACAATTCCATAATAACACCACACCGGGAGGCCTTCAATGGCTCTATCCTTGGGATTTGTGTTGATTTTACAGAGATCTCGTTTTGTGTTGAACATCAGGCTATGTGATCGATATAGCCTGATTCGTTGACAACATATCGCAATCAAGTTATTGTGGTAAATGGTGTATTGATAGAAACATGAAAGGAGAATGATGACTGACACTACCAGCGTTATGGTAAAACCGGCCCCTTCCGTAGCCCCCAGGGAGGTGGTGTTGAAGTTGACGGGGATTAGCAAGAGGTTCGAAACGTTTGACGCGGTCAAGGGCGTCAACCTCGAATTAAAACGAGGCGAGGTTTTTGGTTTCCTCGGCCCTAATGGAGCCGGCAAGAGCACGACCGTGGGCATGATACTTGGCCTTATTACACCGACCGCAGGGAGCATCGAGCTTTTCGGCGTCAAACAGGGCCCCAATCGCTGGGCCGCTCTTCGGCGCATCGGCGCCATCATCGAAGAACCGGCTTTCTACCCATACCTTTCCGGATGGGACAACCTGGAGGTTTTGAGCCGTTCCATCGGGGGGATAGAAAAGAATAAAATCACAGAAGTTCTCGAGAGGGTCAATCTGCTGGACCGCGCCAAAGACCAATACGGGCATTATTCGATGGGCATGAAACAGCGCCTAGGCATCGCTTCGACGCTGCTACGCGACCCTGAACTGATCATACTCGACGAACCCACCAACGGCTTAGACCCGGCGGGAACCAAAGAAATCCGCGACTTGATTCCCACTCTGGCGCATGAGAGCAGGGCCATTTTCCTGTGCAGCCATCTTTTGCACGAGGTGGAACTGGTTTGCGACCACGTAGCCATCATCAAAAAAGGGACGGTCATCGCAGACGCGCCTGTGAAGGAGCTTTTAAACCGGGGCAACCAGATACAGATACGAATCGACCGGCCGGGCCAGGCGATGTCCGTATTGTCTGAACTCCCCTGGGCCAAGGCCACAATCAAAGAAGACGGGTATATCTTTGTAGATGTGCCAGCCGGCAGTGAAGCTCGTATCAACCAGGTCCTTGCCGAAAAAGGGTTGTATGCATCCGAGATTACCAACCGTGCGGCCAGTCTCGAAGAAGTATTTCTGCAGCTGACCGGAGGTACCAGCGGTGATTAGACTAATAGGTTCCGAACTTTTTAAAATGCGAAAACGGCTGATGACCCGTGTGCTTCTTTTTGTTCTCATGGGCATCCTTATCCTCATACCTTTCCTGCTGCTGGCGATCACCAACGCCGGAGTCGGGCAGGCCGGCGGACAGATGGGCCAGAGATTAGACAACCTGCTGGGACTTTCAACCGCCCTGCCGTTTTCGTTTTCTCTCATGGCGACTTTTGGCAGTGTTCTGGCTATCATTCTTGCCGCCAGCTCCATCGGCAACGAGTACAACTGGAAAACGATTCGAACAGCCCTGATATCCAGCGAGAGCCGCTTCAAGTTCCTTACAGCCAAGCTCATATCTCTCGCAATACTGATTTTTGTCGGCATGCTGGTGGGGGTCCTGACCAGTTTCCTGACCAGCCTTGTCACCAATGCTCTGGGGCATTACGCCTTTGATTTCAGTTTTTCGACTGGGCCGTATGTCTGGGAGCAGGTTCTGCAGTTCTGTCGCACTTTCTTTATCATTGTGCCGTTTACCCTGTTAGGTTTCATGATGGCGATTGCGGGCCGCTCCGCCATGCCGGGCATCGCCACGGGCATCGGTGTATATTTTCTGGAAGGTATCATAACCACTTTCATGACGCTGGCAGGCGGCTGGATCGCCAAAGTCCCGTTTTACCTGATGACGGCTAACGCTAATGCTATCACTGCGCTCAACAACCTGCCCCAGGGTTTCAGGGGCGGGGGCGGGAGTGGGGGTGGGGCCAGTTCGGTAGTGGAGAACTTGCCGACCGCAGGGCACGGCTTCCTTATACTGAGCATATATGCCGTGGTATTCCTGTTCTTCGCATACTACCTGTTCAAAAAGAGGGACGTTACCGGGTAACGCAAAGGCGAGATGGCCGCATCACTTCTTTCCCCGCAATGACAACTAGGAGAGAAATGGATTCCCAGGGCGCAGTCCGGGATGCCAAAAATAAAGGAGCCCGGTTTACTAACCGGGCTCCTTTTAAAAAGCTTTAACGATGCTTAAGGACTATTTCGGCCCATTACTTCCACCGTTTGTTTAACGATGCTGACGAATTCGGAGGGCTTCAAGCTGGCCCCGCCGACCAGGGCGCCGTCGATCTCCGGTTGTGCCATAAATTCGCTGGCGTTAGCACCCGTGACGCTCCCCCCGTAGAGGATCCGCGTAAGGGCGGCAGTGCTGTTGTCGATCAGGGTTGAGAGAACATCCCTTATCATTTTGATCGTCGTATTTGCCTGAACCGCAGTGGCGGCACGTCCAGTTCCGATGGCCCAGACAGGTTCGTACGCAACTACAAGACCAGCCACGTCCTGAATGCCATCGAGCGACTGCTTGATTTGAGTCCCGACTACGTCGCTTGTTTTGCCGGCTTCGTTGTCAGCCAAACTCTCACCGACGCAGAGGATGGGTTTCAGCCCCGCCTTTAACGCCGACTTGACCTTTTTATTCACAATCAGGCTGGTCTCTCCGAAAAGATTACGGCGTTCGGAATGGCCCAGGATAACGTAAAGGCAAATGTCTTTGAGCATCAGGGGAGATACCTCTCCGGTGAAGGCCCCGCGTTCTTCAAAATGGCAATTCTGTGCCCCGAGCATCACCTGAGTTTCATGCAGAACGGCGGAGACAGGCACCAATGAAATAAAGGGAGGGCACAACAGGACTTCAACATCCCCGATGCCGGAAAGCCCCGGGAGCATACTTTTAACCAATTCCACGGCCTCGGCCGGGGTAGTGTTCATCTTCCAATTGGCGGCAATCAGCGGTTTTCGCATTATTACGCTCCGAATTTCATCAATTTGAAAGCGTGGGCCATTGCAATAGGCATGAGCGAACTCGCCAGCATCTGGCCAAGAGAACCAGTGCGGCACTGGGATTCTCCGAATTTAGCGATTCCGTCAGGCCGGCACCATTTGGAATAGAGCAGGCAAGGGACGGGGTGCCAGCTGTGGGCCGACATGACGGCGGGGGTGGAATGGTCCCCGGTAATTATGAGCACATCCGGTTTCAAATCCATGATGCGCGGTATCGCCCTGTCGACTTCTTTAATAACGGATACCTTGCGCTTGAAATCGCCATCCTCACCCGCGGCGTCCGCTCCTTTTACATGCAGGAAAAAATAGTCGAACTTATTGTAATTCTGTTCGAGAGTGGTTAATTCATCGGAAAGGTGCGGGCCGGTTTTCAGAACGTCCATGCCGACAACTTTCGCCAGTCCGCGGTACATGGGGTAGCTGGCAATCGCCGCAGATTTTAATTTATAGATTTCTTCGAAACCGGGGAAGTCAGGCCGCTTTGAAAAACCGCGCAGGAGGATCATATTGGCGGGATGGTGAGACGAGAGGCGTTCGCGTGCCTGAGCCAGGAACTGGTTCACTATCCTCCCGGTATGGGCAGCCTTCGGGTCGAAAGGAGTGACTGCCTTCGGCGGTACTCCGACAAGCTGCGGGTCGGAATCGCTGAGTTCGTCGTCAAGCCCGGCACCGCGGAACACGACTACCAGCCTGTGCTCCTTGACCGGTTGGACGATGACTTTTATCCCGTCTATTTCCATCCCGTCGAGAAGACTACAGATTTTTCCGCCTTCTTCACTGGATATCCTGCCGGCCCTCCGGTCGCTTATCAAGCCCTTTTCATCTAGGGTGCAGAAATTCCCCCGGGCGGCGATATCTCCCGGCTTGAGGTCGAAATCCATTCCAAGAGCTTCGAGTACGCCCCTGCCGATGACGAAAGAAAGCGGGTCGTAGCCGAATAGACCGAGGTGCCCCGGCGCACTCCCGGGTGTTATCCCAACACCAACAGTCTGGAGCAGACCGCAATTGCCGTCAAAAGCCAGCTGGTCCATATTCGGGGTGTTTGCGGTTTCTAGTTCTGTTTTTCGGGTAAGGTTGTCAGGCAACCC
>CAZMDI010000003.1:8903-16182 GCA_964564995.1 uncultured Dehalococcoidales bacterium | reverse complement strand
GGTTGGATTTAAGGTAGTCGGAAAGTGCGGCGATGATGCTTTTCATGGCTAGCGGGTCGGTCCACAGGTGCGGATCCGGGGCACCGATCGTCTGGTCGGGGTCGCCTGCCGGGACGCCTTCACCAAGCCCCACGTGCCTTATTGTGATGTAGTCAGAGGCGTTGAAGAATTTGACGCCGTTTGATTGCGCCTGGGCCAGGGTTTTCTGCATCCCGCTTTCCAGCCCGAGCCCGTTCTGGATCACCAGCCTGGCTTTATTGATGGCTTCTATGTCCCTCGCTGAGGGAGACCAGGTATGCGGGTCGAGCCCGTTGGGGATTGAAATTATAACGTCAGCCTGGTTCCCCACCAGTTCTTTAACAAGTGAACCCAGTGCCGAATAGGTTACGACGATGGAACCCGCGGCCGGGACAGGTCCCGCGCATCCGGCCGACGCCGGAACCATCAACAGGGCCGAGGAAAGAGTCGCAGCCAGGGCGATGATGCGCCGTTTCATGGGAGCCCTCCGATTGAAACAGCCTGGCACTCGCGACATAATCCAGTGAATTCAAGGTGGTGCTGGCTTATGGCGAAGCCCGTATCGCGCGCCAGCTTTTTCTCGAGTTCGTGCAAACCGCAGGTGGAAATATCCACAACCCTGTCGCAACTTGCGCAGACGAGGTGGTGATGATGCTGTTCGGGACTGCGGGCGTAACTCTGGGACCTGCCGATATTACCAATGAGACACACTAATCCGCTATTTGCCAGGAGTTTGAGAGTGCGGTAAACGGTCACCAGCCCTATTTCCGGATGCTCGGCTGAAAGTTTGCGGTGAAGCTCCTGGGGCGTGAACTGGGAATACATGCCGTCGATGGCTTTGAGGATTGCTAACCTCTGCGGGGTTATCTTGTTGCCGCTCCCTCGCAGTTTGCGCTGTTTCATTTCAAGTGGAGTCATGCCTGTAATTGAAAATCCTTTTCAACTGGATTATAAACTATGCACAAACGGGAGTCAATAGGTTGAGGGGATGTGATTGACATATAGATATAGTAGAAGTAACTTAGAAATAAGGTGATAAAAGGAGGCAGCGAGATGCAGCACGCTCCCGTGCAGTTCAAACAGCCGGTTACCCTTTCGAATTACCTCGAGGCCATGAGCAAAGCCGGCTTTCAGGCGGGGATATCCTGGCAGGTCGTTTATAAAAAATGGGGGGATATCCGGAAAAACATGAAGGGCTTTGACCCGCTAAAGGTCTCCAAATTCACTGGCGTGGAGATTGACCGCTTTATGCATGATGAAAAGATGATCCACAACCGCAAAAAACTGGAAGGCGTGGTCCTTAATGCCAGGCGCCTGCTTGAGTTGGACAAGGAATACAAGGGGTTCCATAATTTCCTGCTTGCCCAGGGCCCCTTTGAAAAGACCGTGGCAGCGTTGCACAAGGAATTCAAATTTTTAGGCGAGAGTGGAGCCTATTATTTCCTCTGGGTGGTGCATGAAAAAACCCCTCCGCATGAGGAATGGATGGCGGCCCACGCTCAGGAATGGTAGCGTATGAACTGTGGGTATACTCCCCTAAATTATCATTTAAAAAGCCCCTGAAAGTTATTGACATAGGGCTCTCCGATAGACTATATTATCTCGCTAGTAACGCCGGGTAGTTTGGTATGGCTTCGTTTCCCGCCGGAATGAGCGGGAATCAAAATAAGGCTGAAGGAGAGCAAATAATGCTGAAAAAGACACTGTTGCTGACATTTGTGCTCTTGGCCGCACTGGGAGTGGGTATCTACTTTTCGTATACCTCTCTCAAGGACAACCTGTTCGACAACCGCAACGCTCAGTGGGGCATTCTTGCCTCCGTTGTAGTTGGTCTGATTCTGGGTGCGGTCAGGGGAATGCTCAAGAAGAAGAACGAGATCAAGGGCGAACTCGTCACGCGCCATGGCTTGGGTTCCTTAATCTCCCACTGGGCTACCGCGTTCGGCATCTTCGCTGCGATTTACTCCGGAGTCATCCTGGGCTTCTTTGTAATGAGCGGCAAGTCGATTTGGTTTCTCCCTGTTTTCGCTAAAACACAGGGTGCAGTCATTTCGGCGCTTGATACACACTACTTCGCCGTGCTTATGATTCTATTCGGCGCGTTTTTCTTTTGCGCCGATTACGTCGCAACCCGGGATTGGACCCTCCTCATACCCAACATACAGGATGTTATTCAAGGATTCATCGGAAAGTATTTCCTGCGCCGCAAATGGGAGAAAGAAGAGAAATATCTTTCTTCTCAGAAGAGCGCTGCTATGCCGTATTTCGCTATCGGCCTTGTGATATTGCTCTCCGGTGCCGTCAAGGTCGCCGCCCATGTCTGGATTGGGGCTAACGGCATCTCGGCCAATGTCTGGGGTTGGGCTACCGTTATTCATGATGTATTCATGGTGTTCATCATCCTCTACACTCTGGTGCACGTCGGTATCGTAGTGGCGCTGGGTGATTGGCCGGCTTTCCGCTCATGGTGGACCGGCACAATGTCCAAAAATTTCGTCGAGCATCATCATCCCGTCTGGTTTGAGAACCTGACGACTCGCACGAATAAGAGCTAGGAGACCGACATGAATAAAAAGCTACTTATTTTATTGGCCTTTGCACTGATAGTAGTTCCCGTGGCTGCCTCCTGTGGGCGTACGGCGCTTACCGGCCAGGCTTTGGCTCAACCGATTCCCCATGCGGTCGATGTGCGCTTCGCGGATTGCCTTGCCTGCCATGTTAACGAAATGGCGAAGGCGAAAGCCCCGTTTGACCATGTGGCCTTGGGATATACCGACAAAGACTGCTCGAGTTTGCCGGTTTGCCATGCGTTGCCGAAAGGTTCCGCCACAACTACTCCTCCTACCACTACTAAGCCGGTGTCGACGACTCCCGCCGGGACAACTACTGGAGGGACGACCCCCGTAAGTTCAACCCCTGTTGCAGCCGCTTTGACAGAAAAGCCTATTGCTATTACCACTCACAGCGCTGCGGTTATGGCTTCCTACAAAGGCCTTTGTCAGATGTGCCATGCTAACGGCACGACTAACTCGAACCCGTATCCTCCGACCTGGGACGGGGCCAAGAATGGTTCCACTGCGAATAAAGGAGTTTATGCAATCACTCCAGGCTCGGTTCAAGACCATACACCCTACACAGTTGAAGAGTGTACGAAGGCCGGTTGCCACGCAGTTGGTGCCTAATCGCCTAGTCTGATCCTTACCACATAAATAAAGGGGGAGGTAACTGACCTCCCCCTTTATTTATGCTTTTTGACCCTCGCCAGAGCTAGTGATAGAATAATTGGCGGTTTTTGTCTGATTGAATTGGAATAAAGCTCTCAAGAGCTGATTGTTAATAGAAGGAGCGAAAGCTAATGAAAACAAGGACAACCATTGCCATTGTCATTTCCCTGATGAGCATTGTCTTGGTCGTTGCAGGCTGCGGGGGAACCAAGTCCTCCGCAACCAGCAGCACGCCGGTGCCTACTACTTCTGCGGCAACTTCCAAACCGGCCACGACCTCCACCACTCCTGCTCCCACCAGTTCTACTCCTGTCGTTTCCAGCAGCACCCCCGCTGGAGGGATTCTGCCCACGACTCCTACTCCGATGACTAATCACACCGCAGCCGTACTCAAATCCTATAATGGTCTCTGCATGATGTGCCACGCCACCGGGACGACGAATGCGTTCCCGACGACTCCTTCGTGGAACGGGGCGGCCAACGGTGCCACTGTGAACAAGGGCACTTATACTGTTGCCGCCGGTTCTCCTGCTGACCACACAGGTCGTACAGTCGATACCTGCACTACACAGGCTGGTTGCCACGTGGCTCCCGGTACCTAGGACAAATATCGGTTGTCTCAGAAGGGGCGGCTGGGCCGCCCCTTCTGTATTTTTGACCAAAAACGCACTCAGCGACTCCTCCTGCCAGCACTACAACAGTCCCGCCGACTACGACCACGGTTTCCTCGACAACCACTCCCACGTTGACCGTCAAGTCCGGTCTTCAATTCGTCGATATCAGCGTTGACGGTTTCCATCCCGCTAGCCTCGCCGTTATCAAAGGCACAACAGTCACGTTCACTGATAACCTCGAATCCTTGGTCGGGCTCATCTGCGACGCGCTTGAGGTAGATACGACTATCCTCAGGGGTTTGTCATATACTTACACGTTTGGCGTGCCCGGCAAATCCACCTTTATCACTGATGAGAACGATTCCTGGGTCATCACCGTGCAATAAGCGGTTTCCCTGATTTCAGACTAAGGAGTGGGGGCGAGAGCCCCCGCCCCTGTTTTGTTAATAAGCGATTCGCCACGGTCTTTTTTAATTGTTACTAAAATTCTTTGTGTTATAATTGGTTACTCGATGTTCGATATAATTTTCTATAACTTCTCGAGGTTTCATATATGTTCAAACAAAAGAAATTCATTATTGGCGGGGTCATCGTGGTTTTGGCTGCGCTGGTTCTGGGATATGTCGGTTTCATGGGTGTGGGGACGTACTATTATAACGTTGGTGAATTCATCGCTAAGGAAAGTACGCTTTCAAGCCAGACTGTGCGCGTAAGCGGTATCGTCGACCCGGCAGTCCCTCCGGTGAAAGAAGGTTTCACTTATCGTTTCACCCTTCTCGACGTCGCCGATCCGAATGTTAAACTTGGGGTTGTCTATAACGGACCCACGCCTCCTGACACTTTTAAGGCTGGCCAGCAGGCTGTGGTTGAAGGCCAGTTCGATGCTGTCGCTGGCGTATTCAAGGGCAGCAGCATCATAGTAAAATGCGCATCTAAACAGCCTGTGACGACGTAGGCGAGAAGGAGCAACCATGTCCTTTTTGGGTAATTTATCGATTATCCTGGCTTTTCTGGTCGCGATCTATACCATCGCATCAGCCTTGCTGGATTCGCGCAGGAACAAATACGGCTTCCCCACCGGAGCACGTTATGGAGTATTTGCCGTGGCCGGTCTTGTCACGCTGGCAGTCGGTGTACTGTTCATTTCTCTTCTGACGCACAATTTCAGTCTTGAGTATGTGGCCGAATATTCCAGCCGGAGCACCCCTCTCCTGTACCTCGTGACCGGCCTGTGGGCTGGTAACCCCGGGTCGCTCCTTTTCTGGGGTTGGATAATCTCCCTGTCGGGAGCGGTTCTGTTATGGCGCAGCGATAAAAATAACCGGGAATTGATGCCAGAGGCTATATCCGTCATCATGTTCACAGTCATCCTCTTCCTTGTCCTTCTTTTCATCGAAAGCCCGTTCAAGGGGTTATCGCCGGTCCCTGCGGACGGATTAGGCCTCAAACCCGTGCTGCAGAATATCGGGATGGTTATCCATCCGCCTCTTCTGCTGGCCGGCTATGCCCTTTTTACCGTTCCTTTCGCTCTTGCGATGTCAGCCCTTTTCAACAGGAAGGTTGATGATGTGTGGGTCATCACTGCGAAACGTTGGGCTCTCGCCGCGTTCCTTCTCCTCGGTTTAGGCAACGTGCTGGGTATGTGGTGGGCTTACGCCGAACTTGGTTGGGGCGGATACTGGGCCTGGGACCCGGTTGAAAACGCTGGATTGATGCCCTGGCTGCTTGTTACGGCGTTTCTCCATTCCAGCATAATGTATTTGAGGCGCGGCCTGTTCAAAACCTGGACGGTCATACTCGCCATCACTGCTTTCTGGCTTACTATTTTCGGAGCATTTTTGACCCGTTCTGACGTTAAGGGGTCCGTGCACACTTTCGGCCAGACCCCGATGACCCCCGTGTTCATCGTGTTCCTGGCGATAACTTTGGTAGGTTCGGCTTGGCTGTTTCTGGATCGCCGCAAATCCATTAAAAGCGCAGAGGGCGATGATTCTCTTATCTCCGGGACCGGCACTTTCCTGGCGGTGAGCCTCTTGCTCGTGATATCTACCGTTTTCATCTTTATCGGGACAACACTTCCTGTATTTACGAATATCATCCCCGCCAAGAGTTATTTCAATATCGTCAATTTGCCGCTGTTCCTGTTGGTAATCGCGCTGGCCGGGGTTTGCGTTCTGGTAGGATGGAAGGTTCCCGACCTTAAACGGCTGGGAAAACAATTATTATTGCCGTTGGCTATCGGTATTCTTGTCGTCATTGCCCTGGTCGTCGGCGGGGTCAATCGTTGGTACGCCTTAGTTCCCTTCTTCATCATCGCAGCCGTTTTGATAGCCACTTTTATCAAATGGTACGCAGATATCGCTGCGCGCATACGGGGGAAAAAAGAGAATTTTCCGGTGGCGTTTGGAAGGCTCTTCATGGCCAACCGCAGCCGTTATGGCGGGTATATAGTTCACATCGCCATAGTGGTGCTGGCTCTCGGCATCATCGGGTCCTCAGCCTACAAGACCCAGGTGGAGAAGACGCTCAATGTTGGCGATACCATCACTTTGGGCGGCTACACCCTGAAATATAACGGGTTCGATTCTTCGTCGGCCCCTCAAAACGACGGTTCTGTCTGGCTGACGATTGTCGCCAAAATGGACATCGCTTACAACGGTAAAGCTGCCGGTGTTATTCACCCTTCACAGGTGTTGCAGTTCACGTATTCGGGGCAGACCATAACCAACATGAGTCTGGTGAGCAACAAGGTCGCGATACGCAGTAATTTGGCCCGGGATTACTATGTTATCTTTGAGGATTTCGACGGCACAACTAACCAGGGGCTGGTGATGGTGATAATCAATCCGCTGGTGGAGTGGATATGGATAGGCGGGGCCCTGCTGCTTATCGGCGGGGGGGTCTCGTTCAGCGCGACACCGCGCAAGCGTACCGCAGACGATAAAGAATAACTGTTCTTTTAGCACCGGATTTTAAAGGGGGGATAGTTTATCCCCCCTGTTTCGTATACAGAGCATCGGATTACTAGCCACAGGAACCTTAAAGCGCTAAAATGAAACGATTCACATGAACAACTTTACAGCACCCCCGACAGCTCCGCCCGCCGTGGAAACGGTCGGGCTCTCCAAATCCTTCGGCAATTTCAAGGCGCTCCGCGGGTTCGACCTCAAAGTCCCTGCAGGCAGTTCCATCGCTGTGTTCGGCCCGAACGGGGCCGGAAAAACCACGCTTATCAAGATACTCGCGAGCATCATGCGCCCCACATCGGGCAAGGTGCTCATCGAAGGGCTTGAACTCAAAGTTGACGCGGAAGGCGTCCGTGCCAAATTGGGGCTTGTAGCCCATCAGAGCTATCTTTACGGCAACCTGAGCGCCTGGGAGAACCTGGATTTCTATGCCCGCATGTATGGCGTCGAAGACAGG
>CAZMDI010000003.1:0-8893 GCA_964564995.1 uncultured Dehalococcoidales bacterium | reverse complement strand
GACAGGTCCAAACGCATCGCCGAAATGCTGGACCTGGTGAGCATGATCGGGCGCAGGTACGACCGTCTCTCGACGTTTTCACGAGGCATGCAGCAGCGCATGGCGCTTGCCAGGGCCCTGCTTCACAGGCCGTCTATCCTACTCCTGGACGAACCCGAAACAGGTCTGGACCAGCAGGCGCTGGGGGCCATGTGGGACATTATCAGGCGCGAGGAAGCGGGAAAGCGCACCATCATCTTCACCAGCCACAGCTTCGAAAGGGCGCTTTCCGTTTGCGACGATGTCATCATCATCGAACGCGGCAGACTGGCCTTCAAGGAGCGCTCCTGCAACATGAACCTCGAATCCCTCAAGAAGAGATATATTGAGTGCACGGCGGCGGTGAAGCCATGAAATTCTGGGCCTGTGTCCGGGCCATCGCCTGGAAAGATATCCTCTCCGAGCTGCGCACCCGGGAGATAATCTCTTCCGTACTTGTTTTCGCTGTTCTTGTGCTTGTGATATTCAACTTTGCCTTCGACCTTAACCCCGAACTTATCAAGCAGATAGCCCCGGGTATCCTGTGGGTGGCCTTCGCCTTTTCGGGTGTGCTTGCCCTTAACCGTACGTTTATCCCGGAAAAAGAGGATAACTGCCTTGAGGGCTTGGTGGCCTGCCCCGTGGCGCGCGAAGCCATATATGTCGGGAAAGCTATCGGGAGCCTTTTCTTCATGCTGTTGATAGAGGTCATCATCCTTCCGATCTTCGCCCTGCTTTTCAATGTCGCCGTTTTGCGGCCCGAGTTAATAGTTGTAACCCTGCTGGCGACCATTGGTTTTGTGGCTGTCGGGACTGTATTCTCGGCGCTTGCCGTTAATACCCGCGCGCGCGAGATGGTCCTGCCCATCCTTTTTCTACCGGTGGTCAGTCCTATAATCATAGCTTCGGTCAAGGCCTCTGCTATTTCTCTTGCAGGACAAAGCTGGAGCGATATGACTATCTGGCTTGCCATAATAATTGCTTTCGATATCATCTATCTGACGGTTCCGGTCCTGGTATTTCCTTTTGTAGTCGAAGAATAAAAACAGGAGGGGCGATGCGAGTAAGGATATTGTTGATAATAAGCGCGATATTAGTGATTGCCACTATCGGCATGGACATGCTGTTGATTCCTCACCTTGATACTGCCAACACGGGCTTCATTCAGTACAGCCCTATCTTTTACTGGCATATCCCTGTGGCGTGGATTGCGCTTTTCGCTTTCCTGTGTGTTTTCGGCGCCAGCATCGCTTATCTCGCCAAGCGTAACCCGTTCTGGGACATCGTGGCCACAACTTCTGCGGAACTAGGCCTGGTTTTTACCACTATGTTTTTACTAACGGGTTCAATCTGGGCGAAATTCGCCTGGGGCACTTGGTGGACGTGGGATGCCCGTCTGACCAGTTCGCTGGTCCTGTGGATAATTTACGTGGCGTATTTTTTGCTTCGTGCTTATATCTCGGGGACGGAACAGCGGGCGCGTTTCTCAGCTGTATTCGGCATCCTGGGTTTCGTCGATGTCCCGATTGTGATCCTCACCCTTTTTGTGTCGAAGCAGATGCACCCGGGCGATGCCGCTTTCCATCTCGACAAGCCGGCGATGGTTCTGACTCTCATATTGGGTGTGGTGACTTTCACTGTTCTCTATTTCGCGCTGCTCTTTTTCGGTATCCACCTGAAAGAAGATGCGGCCCAACTTTCCGAAATGAAAAATATGATTGAGGATGAATCAAATGGATGACGCTGGTTTTATCGTTACCGCCTTCGGGGTCGTCTGGGTAGGCCTTTTCATCTATATCTTCATGCTGGTTCAGCGTGAAAAGAGCCTGCGTCATGAAATCGCCACTCTCAAAGAGGGCATGAAGAAATCGTAGGGGTTTTGACTCGCTCATATTGTCATAGCGAGCGAAGCTCGGCAATCTCGTATCTAACCCCGGTTTTCGTGGTCTCGTTCGTGATCTGACAGCTGAAAGCTGATTGCTGACTGCTCGCCTAATAACTCCTGCGTCGCCAGTACCAGCCTGCTGCGGCTCCGGTAAGGATCCCGCCTAGATGTGCGCTCCACGCCACGCCGGGGATGAATGTAAGAACAAGGAAACTGCCAACGATGGCTACCCATAAAGGCATGGGCGCCGGAATGGGAAAAATCATGACCCTCATCTGGGGTCTCAGTACCGCTAAGGCGCCCCCAAGTGCGAAAATAGCGCCCGATGCCCCTATGGCCCCTGAATAGATATCACCAAAGAAACCGAAGTGCATAGCGTTGCCTGCATAGGCTAGTGCGACATATAAGACGCCGCCCATCAAACCGCCGACTATGTATATTATCCAGAACCGCCGCACCCCGAGGAGCTGATGTACCGCGCTACCGAAGAAGTACAGGGTCCACATGTTGAAAAGGATATGGAAGAAGTCCTGGTGGGTGAACATGCTGGTTATAAGTAGCCAGGGATGTGTCCAGACGTCCACTGGTACCAGCGCCAGGTTGTTTACATAAGCGGGATGGATCTGCAGAGCGATCCAGACAAGCACGTTTATCAGTATTAATGCGAAAATATCTTCCAATGGTTTTTTCTCCATTCCGGGGGCTGGAACTATCTTGGAATCATCATATCAGCAGGGCCTCGAATCGGCAAATTGGGGCACTCATTGGGTGTCATGGCCAATGAAGTGCTGCAATCTCGCTCCCCCAGGTTGTCATCCCGGTCCTTGACCCTGAATCCAGAACCCGGGGAAGGGGTTAGGCGATTGTTTCTTTTCCATTCCGAAACAGAGGGTTAGAGAGAGGGGTTATAAAACGAAAAGCCCTCCTTAGAGGGCTTTTCCTCAGCCAAATTCGGTAGCCTCCGTGTTAAGCCGCGTTAAATACCAATTCCTGTCCGCCCTGGCAGTGGATAGTCAGAGAATTGTTGCCGAACTCGATGCTCTGGGATGCCTGCAGCAGCTGGAAATATGTGTTTTCCTGGTCGTTTAAGGCCTGGTTGGTCGAAGCCATTAAGGTGCGTATTATCCGGGTCAGGGTAAGTTGGTTATCGGTTCTGTGCGCGTCTCCCCCATACCCGTTCACCCCGCCGTTGCCCGAGGCCTGATCCGACGCGGCGTTAAAAGATAAAGTGATTTTGCTCCCGGCGATGACTGGTTTGAGGTTAGTCGGGTCGCCGTAAGACACGAGGGTCCAGGCCGTATTTCCCAGGCTGGTGGTCGAGATCGCGGGCGTGCTTGGTGGGGGAGTTGTGGTTGAAATATTATTAGTTTTTGCGGCCCCGCACCCCGCAGACAGTATCGACAGCAATGCCCCAGCTGTCATAAGTGTTATCAAAATTCTCCGCATTTAATTCCCTTTCCCACTTCGTTTTTTTTATACCATATGTTTTAACGCCGGCAGAGACCATAAGTTAGCAGAACGATTCAATTTTGGCATCTTTCTTTGCATCCCGCGCAGGGCTCAATCGGATTGTTTTTATAACTTTTCCTCCAACAGAGCGTTATATATGTTGGTGATCCGGAATTCCATTTAAGGTGGTGCACCATGAAAAAGCGCTGGTTGTCGCTCGTCTGCCTGTTTCTCGCATTCGTTACAGTGTTTTCCACTTTTCCCGCCTGCAGTAAAGGTGTGTTCTCTTCGCTTCCCGTAGCCACCAGCTATATGATCATCATTCCGAAGGTCCTGCAGAGTGGTACCACGAGTCAGCTTTCCGTCGCTCTCATGAACGGCGACAGTTTTGCCGCAGGCGACTTCGAGGTAAAACTGTCGAAAGACGGAAAAACTGTAGCTTCCTTGAAACAATATGTCCTCGGCAAGGATGTCGTCGATCTCAAATTGCCCGCGCTTGCTGCAGGGGACTATGAGATAAATGTCAGTGGGCCCGGCTTCACCCAGAAAGCCTCGGTCCAGGTGGCTACCTCGAGCCTTATCTTCCTGGAAACCGACAAACCTATCTACAAACCCGGACAAACCATCCACGTCAATGCATTTTCACTTGACGGCGACCTTAAACCGGTGAGCCAGAAAATTACCCTTGAGGTGGTCGACGGCAAGAGCATCAAGATATTCAAGCAGGAATTGACCACCGACGACTTCGGCATGGCCTCAGTAGACCTGCCCCTCTCGTTGGAGCCGAACCTCGGCACGTGGAAACTCAATGCCGCGGTAGCTGACGGGGCCAAAACTGAACTGGACGTGACAGTAGACACCTATGTCCTTCCGAAATACGAAGTGAATGTCACCCTCCCCAAAGACTGGTTTTTGGCGAGCGACCGCATAACCGGAAAGGTGGAAGGCATATACAGTTTCGGCAAACCGGTACAGGGTGAGGTTGAGATCGTCGCCAAGCGCTACGTGGGAACCTGGCAGGAATACGCCCGCTTCACCAAATACATTGACGGAAGCGTCGATTTTGAACTGCCTTCTGTCGGTTACGTGGCAGGCACCCCGACCGGCGGTGGGCCGGGGAATGTGAACCTCGTGTTTACCGTCCGCGAGCAGTCCACCGGCTACGAGGAGAGCTACACAAAACTGCTTACGATCTCCTCTACGCCCGTAACGCTCCAGATAATCCCTGACAGCGTTTCATTCAAACCGGGGTTGCCCCTGAACGTTCTTGTTCTGTCGCAGGACCCGGGCGGCTTGCCGGTGCCATCGTCCGTTAGTATGGACGTTACCTACCTCGACAGCGCCTACAAGCAGCTAGTTCGTGATACCAAAAAAATAGATACGGGGGCGTCCGGTATGGGGATGGTTGCGCTTACCCCACCCTCCGAGGCCGTGGCCCTGACTATTAATACTTCCGCCGGCAGCGCATATGCCACAAAGAACCTCTTGGCCGCGTATTCGCCTTCCTCAAGTTTCATACATATAGCCCTGGTTGGCGGTGCGGCGCTTGCAATCGGCGCGACCGCGAAATTCCATATCAGCGCCACCAAACAGGCGGCTAACTTCTATTATGAAGTGCTCGCCCGCGACCGTGTCGTGTTCTCCGATTACTCCCTAAGCCCCGACATCTCCCTTAAGGTCACGCCTGCTATGTCTCCTTCGGCCAAACTGCTCGTTTACCAGATACTCCCGAACAGCGAAGTAGCGGCTGACTTTATCCCCTTCGACGTTACTGACGAATATCCTCAAACAGTCAGCGCGGATTTCAGTAAAGTCGAAGCCAAACCGGGCGACAGTGTCGAGCTCAACATCAAGACGGAAAACCAGAGTCACGTCATCGTTACTGCAGTTGATAGATCAGTGTTCATCCTGGCTGAAAATCGCTTGAATCTGGCGCAGGTTTTTGCCGAGCTCGAGAAGCTCTACATGGACCCTCAGGCTGAACTGCACGAGGTGACGCTCTACCCGTCCATCTTGACGACAGGGGCGAGGGACGTTTTCAAAGACGCAGGCGTTATCGCCCTCTCCAATAACACCATCCCCGCCGGCAAGCAGTACGACTCCCCGAATTTCGGAGGCATGTTCCCGCCGATGATAGGGGATGCGAAAGGCGGCATCGCAGTGGTTGCTGCCGCACCGACCATAACAGTAACCCAGCAACCTCAGGTTACCGTCGACGCCTCTAACCTGGCGGATGTACAGCGTATCCGCCAGTATTTCCCTGAGACCTGGATATCGCAAACGGTAGTTACTGACAGCAATGGTAAATCGACACTCAAGCTTACTGTTCCTGACAGTATCACTACGTGGATGCTGCGCGCCGTCGCTATCTCGAAAGACAAAGGCCTCGGTGTGGCCGAAACCTCGTTCAAGGCGTTCCAGCCATTCTTTCTTAAGCTCGATCTGACTTATTCGGCCATCCGGGGAGAGGAATTCCCTGTAAAAGTCGCGGTATATAACTATCTCGACAAATCACAGGACGTTGTAGTCACCCTGGACAAGGCGGGGTGGTTCGACTTAGTTGGAACGACCGAACAAACAGTCCGCATCCCGGCAGGTGAAGTTGGCAGCGCAACTTTTACTATCCAGTCTAAGGGGCTCGGCTTCAACGACCTCAAGGTCAGCGCCCGCAGCACGGAGGCGGCGGATGCCGTGATACAATCCATTCTCGTCCAGCCCGAAGGCGTTCCGCGCGAGTTCCTCGATAACCTTGTTCTTTCCGAGGGTGCTTCCAAAACGCTCGATACCTCGATTCCGGTAGATGCCGTTCCCGATTCTGGCAAGGTCTACCTCACGCTTGCCGGAAGCTACCTTACGCAGACCCTTCAGGGTCTGGAGGGGCTTATTCAGATGCCATACGGCTGCGGCGAACAAAATATGCTGAACTTCGCCCCTGACGTGTTCATAACCAAATATCTCAATGCGAGCGGACAAGTCAAACCGGAGGTCATGGCGAAAGCCGAATTCCTGATGGTTACGGGATACCAGAGGGAGCTGACTTTCAGACGAACCGACGGCAGTTTCTCTGCCTTCGGGATGCAGGACCAATCGGGTAGCCTGTGGCTGACGGCGTTTGTGCTTAAATCGTTTTCACAGGCTCAAGGCCTCATATATATCGACGGCGCCGTACTGGATGCCGCCAAAAACTGGATAATAAAACAGCAGAAAACCGACGGCTCCTTCGAATCCGTGGGTTTTGTACACCACCAAGAATTGTTGGGCGGCCTGTCAGGCAAAGATGCACTTACGGCTTATGTGGCCGTAGCCCTCATGGAAGCGGGTGAAACTGCTGCCTCGGCGAAAGCGGTTTCATATCTGGGAACCAAAATAGGTACCATGAACGATGTTTACACTCTCGCGCTCACCAGCTATGCCTTCGAGATGGCCGGCAGCCCGAAAAGCGAGGAAGCCAACAAAGCCCTTATGGCGCTGGCACAAGCAGACGAGAACGGGGTTCATTGGGGGAATACAGCCGTAACTCCGCCGGTTTCTAACACCCCCGGCAAGATAGCCCCCGTCATGATTCAGCAGCCTAACCGGTCGGCTGTCATCGAAACGACCGCTTACGCCATGCTGGCCCTTATACGCAGGGGCGACAACCTTGACGCCGGCAGGGCTGGCACCTGGCTTATCTCCCAGCGCAACGCCTACGGCGGCTTCGGCTCCACACAGGACACTGTCGTCGGCTTGCAGGCGCTTTCGAGCTATGCGACGGGGCTAAGGGCTGATGTTGACCTTACCATCAGCGTCAAGGGTCCGGGCATTGACAAGCAGTTCCGGATAACTTCCGCCAACTTCGACGTTCTTCAGATGGTCGAATTGCCCGCTAATCAGAGTGTCATCGTAACAGCCAAAGGTAAAGGCGAGGTTATGGCGCAGGTTGTGCGCCGTTACAACATCCCCGCCCCGGACGACCTGGAACCGGTCATCAAGATTGGTGTGAAATACGATACGACGGATGTGGCCGTGAACGACCTTGTCAAGGTGCTTGTCGATTTGAGTTTCAATCCCGCGCAGCAGGTCGAGTCGGGCATGCTTGTCGTGGATATCTCTGTTCCCACCGGTTTCGCCGCGGACACGCCCAGCATCGAAGCTCTGGTCAAAAGCCAGCCGCTCATCAAGCGCTATGACATCTCGGGGCGCAAGGTCATCTTCTATATCGACAATCTGAAAGCTGGCGCGAAACTTAGTTTCAGTTTCAAGGTGCTGGCGCAGTATCCTGTCAAAGCCAAAGGTGCCCCGTCGCTTGCTTATTCCTACTACCAACCAGAATTCAAGGGCGAGAGCCTGGGTGTGGACATGACTATAAAATAGGCGCTGAGCGAACCTCGAATATCAGGCGAGGCATATCGGAAGATATGCCTCGCCTTTTTTCCCACCATCTCGCCGGTTCTCCCTTTAAAAAGAGGGATTGATGTGGATTTTTGCAATACCCTGATTGCTGACAGCTGGTTTATTGCGCCGTGCGTAGCCCCTTGCTACAATAGGTTAAACCCAAACTGGATTACGAGGAAAAATCCGATGATTGAAAAGTATAACCCCGTCGAAATCGAGGCCAGATGGCAGAAGCGCTGGGCCGACGACCATCTCTATAAAGTGAACGACGACAATGCGGCCCCCAAGTGGTACGCGCTCACCATGCTGCCTTATACCTCGGGAGACCTCCACATCGGTCACTGGTACGCCATGGGCCCGTCCGATGTTTACGCCCGTTTCAAGCGCATGCAGGGATACAATGTCCTGCACCCAATGGGGTTCGACGCCTTCGGGTTTCCGGCCGAGAATGCTGCCATCAAGCGCGGCATACACCCGCGCGTCTGGACCATGTCCAATATCGACAATATGCGTCGCCAACTTAAGAGCATCGGAGCCATCTACGACTGGGACCGGGAAGTCATCACCTGCCTTCCCGAATACTATAAGTGGACGCAGTGGTTCTTCCTGAAGCTATGGGAAGAGGGCCTCGCCTACCGCTCAAAGGCGCCGGTCAACTGGTGCCCCACCTGCAAAGCCGTGCTGGCCAACGAACAGGTGGTCAACGGCGAATGCTGGAGGTGCGAAACCCCGGTTACCCGCCGCGACCTGGAGCAGTGGTTCTTCAAAATCACCAACTATGCCGACGAATTGATGCGGCACGATGGCCTTGATTGGCCGGAGCGCATCAAGACGATGCAGTCCAACTGGGTCGGCCGTAGCGAGGGCACGGAGATATCTTTCGAGTTGGATCACCCGGGCGTGGAAGAAAAGGAGATTAAGGTCTTCACCACACGTCCCGACACCGTGTTCGGGGTGACATTCATGGTCCTGGCTCCGGAACACCCGTTGGTCTCCAAACTCACCGCGCCCGAGTGCAAAACCGCTGTGGAGGCCTATGTCGATAAAGCCCGCCATCACACCGAGATTGAACGTCTCTCCACCGAGCGCGAGAAAGACGGTGTTTTCATCGGCGCTTATAGATCGGAAGAGCACACGTCTGAACTCCAGTCACATTCAGAAATCTCG
>CAZMDI010000002.1:0-17315 GCA_964564995.1 uncultured Dehalococcoidales bacterium | reverse complement strand
GCGGGATCTTCTTTGACCAAGTATTCCAGCCCGTTTACTGGCGGCAGGCGTACGGTGGCGGGAGGGTGCGAAAGGGTGGTTGTTGCCGTGGTTATCATGGATGTTACTGTGACACCTCTTTTACAGGATCCGGCGATCAATAAAGCGCCAGCCATTGCCCCGCCCACTATCCCGGCATTCTTGACGAAATCCCGCCTGGAAATAAGAGACTGCGGTTTTTCTAAATTATGGTTGTAAAACTTATCTTTGTCCATTGCATATGACTGTAGAACAGGGATCACGGTGTGTCAAGAAATTGTGCCGGAATTGATGCCTATTTAGTCTCCATTCTGGAGCCTTGATTTATAGCTGGATCAGATTGACTTGACATACAGCCCATGTTATCATCATTCGAGAGGTACACACATCAATTCCAGCCTTGCCGACGACAATATGCAAGCTCTTGAAGAGCTTTATCAGTCTATACGCTCTTGCAACAAGTGCGAAATATCCAAAGCCCGCACGAAGGCGGTACCAGGCCAGGGCCCGGATAGCTCCGAGATCATGTTTATCGGTGAGGCTCCCGGATTCCACGAGGACCAACAAGGCAGGCCTTTTGTAGGTTCGGCCGGTCGTTTCCTTAGCCAGTTGCTGAAATCCATAAATCTGTCTCATGAACAGGTATATATTACTAACGTAATAAAGACGCGCCCTCCCGGGAACCGCGATCCTCTGCCTCAGGAGATTATTAACTGTCGTCCGTGGCTGGACAGGCAGATTGAGATTATCAAGCCAAAAATGATAGTAACCCTTGGACGTTGTTCCATGGGGCTTTTCATGCCCGGTAAAACCATAGGACAGATTCATGGAACGGCAGCGAAGAAAGACGGGGTTCTTTACTTCGCGATGTATCATCCGGCGGCTGCTCTGCACCAAGGGAACCTGCGTAGCGTTATAGAATCCGATATGTTGAAAATACCCGGCCTGCTGGCCGGTTTGAAAAAAGAAAATGAACTAATCGAGGCCCAGAAGGGCCGCGAGGAAGAAGTGCAGCAACTCAAGCTGTTATAAGGAAAAAATCTCATGCCAAAAGAAAAACTAAAGATCATTCCCCTGGGTGGCCTGGGGGAAATCGGCAAGAACATGATGGCCATTGAATATGGCGAAGACATCATGGTAATCGATGCAGGGCTGATGTTTCCTGACGAAGAAATGCTTGGTATCGACCTTGTCATACCTGACATCAGCTATCTGGTTGAACATCAGGCCAAGGTCCGGGGCATCGTAATAACACATGCCCACGAAGACCACATAGGAGCCCTGCCCTATGTGCTTCCCCAGCTCAACGTCCCTATCTATTGCACAAAGCTGGCCAAGGGGCTCATCTCAGTGAAACTCAAAGAAAGAAAAGTTTTGGCACAAACGAAAATAAATGTGGTCATACCGGGCGGACATTTCAATCTCGGGACTCATTTCGCCGTGGAATTTTTTCCGGTGTGTCATAGCATACCGGACGCGGTCGGGGTCATTGTCCGCACTCCCGCAGGCACAATAATACATACGGGAGACTTCAAATTGGATTACACACCCGTAACGGGACCTCCCACCGACCTCTCGCGGCTGGCACAAGTCGGTTCACAGGGCGTGCTGCTGTTGATGTCAGACTCGACATATTCCGAGTTGCCTGGCTATACCCCTTCGGAAAAGGTCGTGGGCGAAGCGTTGGATAACATCATCGGCAACGCAACCGGCAGGGTGCTTGTGACCACATTCGCCTCGCTTATTTCCCGGATGCAGCAGATCATCAACGCCGCTGCAAAACACGGGCGGCGGGTCTTCGTTGTAGGACGGAGCATGACTGACAATGTCCGTATAGCTTCGGAACTAGGATACCTTGCACTTCCGGTCGGCACTATGGGCCACATCGACGAACTGGCTCGGACGCCCCGGGAGAAAGTTGTGATTCTCACGACCGGTAGCCAGGGTGAACCCACTTCCGGATTGGTGCGAATCGCAAGCCGGGCCAATCCTCATATCAGCATCATGCCCGGGGATACGGTTATTATTTCCGCTTCTCCTATCCCCGGTAACGAATCGCTCGTTAACCGTACGGTGGATACACTCTTCAAGCAGGGGGCCCAGGTGTTCTACGGCAGTCGCCACCAGGCCCATGTTCATGGACATGCGAGCCAGGAAGAATTAAAACTCGTCATGAGCCTAACCAAACCGAAATATTTTGTCCCGGTGCACGGGGAATACAGGCACCTGAGCCTGCATGCCAAACTGGCGCAATCCATCGGGATTCCTTCTGACCATATCTTTGTGCTTGAAGACGGGGACGTCCTGGAACTTGACGCTGCAGGCGGCCGAACAACCACCAAGGTGAGTTCGGGGAACGTATATGTCGACGGTCTTTCTGTAGGGGATGTGGACGGAGTTATCCTGCGAAACCGCAAGTTGCTTTCCCGCGACGGTATCGTGGTTGTTATCATTGCCATCAACAAGCAGACAGGAAAGCTGGTGACCCGTCCCGATATAGTTTCCCGAGGATTTGTCGATGTTATCGAATCCAAGGACATGCTTGAAGGCGGGCGAGACCTTGTCGCGGATGTGCTGAACCACGGAAGGGCGCACACCTCGGATCGAGGGTTTATCGACAACGAAGTTAAGAATGCTCTCGACAAATATTTCTATGACAAAACCAAGCGACGCCCCATGATTTTACCAGTGCAGGTCCAGGTATAGAGGGTAACTATGGCAACTAAACCGATGCCGAAAAAGGAAGACAAACGTCCCGCGAGGGTTAAAGCCCACCCAGAGCCTAAAAAGGCCAAAAACGCCAGGGTCAACAAAGCGAGCAGCGGGCCGGGGCCCATGCGGAGGCTCTTGGGATCTATCTGGACATGGCGCATTATCTTGTTGGCCGTTTTCGTCGGTCTCTTTGCATGGCAGTGGGATAACATCAATCATTTCATAGACAGGTTGATAACAGGGACATACGGCGCCATGGGGTGGGGGTTCATCCTGATTGTCGTGGCTCTGATAGTTGCCATCAGCGTTCTCTTCCGCGAACAACTCAAACCTTTCGCCAAACGCTGGACTTTGAACTACTGGTATCGCTGGGCAGGCTCCCTAGTGCTGGTTTACGTGATATGGGGCATTCTTGGTCTTTTAGGCGAGAATGTGGGAGGGCAAATTGGCCTAAACATCATCGGGGATGATGTGTTACTCGGAGTTTTCAAAATAATCGGATTTGCCGTGGTGGCGTTTATTCTTCTCCTTCCGGCGATCAGTTGGCGAATTACAACAGAAACCGTTGGAGGGCTGGTTGGTTTGTTCCGCAGACCTTCAAACGGGGCACTTCCAGGGAAGACGGCTGTTTCGGGTCGTACGGTTTCATCCGTGACCGTTTCAGACGCCATGAATGACGAAGGAACTTCGGTTGAGGCGGCTGTTAAGGAGCCCAAAACTTCCGGTCGGAGGATTGGTTTACCTTCATTTGGGATGCCTTCAACAAAAAGTGCGAAAGAAACTGTAAAAAAACCAGATCTTGCAACCGCGATGTCGTCTTCAAGGGACCCCTCCACTCAAGTAGCGAAAGACGTTTGGCACAAGTACGGCGAGTCCTCAAAGGTGGTGGAAATCGATGGCTGGAAATTACCTCCGATCGATATCCTGGATAAGGCCCAGGAGGTTGAGTTCTCCGAGGCCGACAACCGCCTGCGCGCCAAGGTCATAGAAGACGCTCTCGCCAGCTACGGAGTCAATGGTAAGGTGACAGAGATAAACGTCGGCCCGACCGTCACTCAGTTCGGTATCGAGCCGGGCTGGGATGTCAGGACCAGGCGGGTCCAAGTAAAAGACAAGGACGGAAATATCACCGTCCGCGAAGAGGAAGTCTCGCGCACCCGAGTCAAGGTGGAACGCATCAAAGCCCTCTCCGACAACTTGTCGCTGGCCCTCTCAGCCCCTACTATCCGCATCGAGGCCCCCGTGCCGGGCAAGCCAATCGTGGGCGTCGAGGTGCCAAACAAGATATACAGCACCGTCAGCCTGCGCGGCATCATCGAAACCAGCAACTTTCAGAAGCTGTTGGTCAAAACCAAACTGGCCATGGCGCTGGGCAAAGGTGCGGGCGGCGAAGCGGTGGCCGACGACCTAGCCAAGATGCCTCACATCCTCATCGCGGGCGCTACCGGCTCAGGCAAAACGGTGTGCCTTAATGCCATTATCTGCTGTATCCTCATGGGCAATACACCTTATGACACCAAGCTCATCATGATAGATCCCAAGCGAGTGGAGTTAACGCAGTTCAATTCGCTGCCGCATCTGGCGGCCCCGGTCATTGTGGATACCGACAAAGCCCTTTCAACCATGCGCTGGCTTAATATGGAGATGGACAACCGCTACAAGAAACTGGCTGCCGTCGGGGCGCGTAATATCGATGGCTACAACAAGGGCAAAACCGGAGCCGACAAGATGTACTACCTGGTACTGGTCATTGACGAATTGGCCGATCTAATGATGGCTGGTTTCGATGAGGTGGAGCACATACTGTGCCGGCTGGCCCAATTGGCCCGCGCTGTTGGCATCCACCTGGTGGTTGCTACTCAACGCCCTTCGGTGGACGTCATCACAGGCCTTATCAAGGCCAACTTCCCCACGCGCATCAGCTTTGCTGTAACCTCCCAGGTGGACTCGCGCACTATCCTCGACATGGTGGGCGCCGAAAAATTGCTGGGGCGTGGGGACATGCTTTACGCCCCTACAGACGCGGCAAAACCCAAGCGTTTGCAAGGCTGCTACGTCTCTGACCCCGAAGTGGAGCGCCTTGTGTATTTCTGGAACAGCCAGAAGAAACAGGACGTGGCCCCGCTCAACGTTTCTGAAATCGCTACGGCTCCACCTTTGATGAGGAAAGAGAACATACCTGTTGATTCTTTGATGGATACTGTGCGGCAGCTTTCAGGCGAGCATGACCAGATGTCGGCCTCTTTTCTTCAACGAAAACTCGGGATAGGGTATCCGCGGGCTGCCAAACTTTACGACAAGCTGAAAGAAGAGATGGAAACGGGGCTCGACGGAGGCGCCGAAGTGCCCAAAGACGGACCGGAAATTTGATTTCAGTTATAAAGAATATAAAAGAGACCGTGAGGGATCACGGTCTCTTTTATGTCAGGGATCGGTTGAGTTTTAGTGTTTAGTCCTGAAACCAATTCCGAGGACACCCGGTCCGGTATGGGCAGCCAGCACGGGCCCAATTTGTACGACATGAATCTTTTCTCTGGGGAAACCGACGATATCGTCGGCCATTTTGTTGGCTTCATCCGGAGTTGTGCTGTATATGATGGCTATGTCCTCGATTTCTTTAATGTCCTCGATCATATCCAGCAGCTTTTCTTTTCCCTTGGAACGGCTACGCACCTGGCCCATAGGTAAAAGTTCACCGTCTTTGACGGTCACCATCGGTTTGACGTTCAGTATCGAACCGACGAGCGACTTCACCTTGCCTATCCTTCCACCCTTGGCGAGGAATTCTAGGGTGTCGAACAGTACGAGAAGTTTAACGTTGGGGATCATTTTCTTGACGGCGTCTGTGATTTCATTTTCGCTTTTGCCGGCTTTGGCCATTTTCGCGGCGGCGATGACTATAATCCCGAGGCCCATAGCCACCATTTTCGAGTCGATGATATGAATGGGGCAATCGCTTTTAACGATTTTTTTGGCTTGCTGGGCTGAGTTGACGGTACCGGAAAGTTTTGTAGAAAGGAGAATTGCTATAATGGCCTCCGGTTTTTCTTTGCACAGGCCATTGAAAATATCCACAAAGTCCTGAGGTGTAGGCTGGGAAGTGTGGGGATAGGTTGGTTCGTGGAGCAGCTTCTGGTAGAAATCATCTATCGTTAAATCAATGCGGTCGCGGTATGTTTTATCTCCGAATACGATTACCTGTGGCACTACCTGGATATCGAGTTCCTTTGCCAGGGCGGCGGGGATGTCAGCGGTGCTGTCGGTTACGATTTTGACCGTCATTACAATCTCCTTCGATATAGTCGGATGCGATGGGACACTAAACAGGCAGTATACAGACTGGTACTCTCTTTTGGCAAGTAGGAGGGTTATTGGAAGAATTTGCGATTATTTAACCCGTTATTTCGAATGGAGCCGTTTCAGCACAACATCCTGGTAAATGGCGGCCAAGCACTTCTCATGTTTGGTCATTCTGGCTTCTTTTGCAGGGCGGCGTTTTTCGTGGTTGTGTTGTTTGGATTCCGGGAATTCATCGGTCATATAGGACGTTTCTTTGTGAGGCTGGCTTTATTTTGCGTTTTTGGCTTTGCTGGAAACGCATGCGCTGTCGATTGTCAGAAGCTCGAACCCGGTATTCTTGTCCGGAAGGCGCGAACCCGACGCTCCCAGGATTTCGGAAATAACAACTTCCCCGACCGTCCACGTTTCCACTCCAGGTCGGAGACAGCCCGTTTTCGCCTGCCCGGAACGGCCCAGAGAGGCATGCATGTGAAGGCCCGGCCGCCCGTTTTTATCGGGGGCTATCAACCCTACACCAACAACCTCGTGTGCCCCATCGATGGGAAGCAACATGGGTTCGAGAGGCAGGGCGGAGGAGTCGCGCGGCCCCACAACGATCTGGCCTTTACCGATGCCCCCGATGAGAATTACACTGGCCATGCGGATTTGTTTGTCTGTCGCGAAAGACTCAATGCAATCCGGGATGGTGTCTCCATCCTCCAGCCTGAGGACGAATATACGGCCGATTTTACCCTCTGAAGCTTGCATTCCCTTTTCCTAAGCCGGAGGCAGACCGTCAGTTATCATTTCACGCCGCAATTCGATGATGCGGTCACGAAGAAGGACTGCCCTCTCAAAGTCGAGGTTTTTCGCCGCCTTTTTCATCTGTTTTTCAAGGTCGTCGACAAGCTTGGCTTTATCCTGTTTCGAGAGGTTTGCAAGAGTATATTCGATGGTCTGTTCAGCTACCCCGGTCGCGGATTTCACTCTCTCTGTAATATCTTTGATTGCCTTCTTGATCCCCTGGGGTGTGATTCCGTGTTCCAGGTTATAATCCTCCTGGATAACCCGACGGCGCTTGATCTCATCCATTGCTCGTTGCATGCTCCCTGTTATCACGTCAGCGTACATTATTACATGTCCGTCGATGTGGCGGGCGGCGCGGCCCATAGTTTGGATCAGCGCCTGTATCGAGCGCAGGTAGCCTTCCTTATCGGCGTCGAGAATCGCGACAAGGCTGACTTCGGGCAGGTCGAGCCCCTCTCGGAGAAGGTTGATGCCTACAATGACGTCGTAGACTCCCAGCCGCAGGTCACGCAAGACTTCAACCCGCTCGAAGGTATCCATCTCCGAATGCAGATAGTGGGCTTTGACACCCATCTCGATGAGATATTCCGAGAGTTTCTCGGCCAGTTTTTTCGTTAACGTGGTGACGAGACAACGTTGGCCGACGTCGGTGCGTTTTTTGACCTCATCTAGCAGGTCGTCTATCTGCCCCTTTGTGGGTTTGACTTCCATTGTGGGTTCAAGCAACCCCGTCGGCCTTACAACCTGTTCCACTACCTGGCGGCTTAATTGCAGCTCGTAATCCGACGGCGTGGCCGAGACATAAACCACCTGGTTCATTCGAGCGTTGAACTCCTCGAAATTGAGCGGGCGGTTGTCCATAGCCGAGGGCAGGCGAAAGCCGAAATCTACCAGGGTCTGCTTGCGGGCAAAGTCGCCATGGAACATGCCGCGTATCTGCGGAAGGCTCATGTGGGATTCGTCGATGATGGTGATGAAATCCTTTGGGAAGTAATCGAGGAGTGTCCACGGGGAACTCCCGGGTACCCGGCCTGCAAGGTGTCTCGAGTAGTTTTCAACACCGGAGCAGAACCCCGTTTCCTGAAGCATCTCAAGGTCGTAATTGGTGCGGGCCTCCAGACGCGCCGCTTCCAGAAGTTTCCCCTGCGCCTTAAACTCGGCGAGCCGTTCTACAAGCTCCTCTTTGATTCCCTGAATAGCCCGCTGAAGCTTATCGTGAGATGTGACGAAATGCTTGGCGGGGAAGATATCGACGGATTCCATCTCGGAAAGTATCTCACCTGTGAGAGGATCGAGACTGGAGATGCGTTCTATGGTGTCGCCGAAAAACTCGAACCTGAGCCCGAGTTCCTCGTATGCAGGTTGTATCTCGAGGGTGTCTCCGCGCACACGGAATTTACCGCGGCTGAAGTCCATGTCGTTGCGCTCGTATTGCATGTCCACGAGCCGCTTGAGCACGTCGCGCCTCTGGTAGTCCTTGCCGCGTTCCAGACTTAATACGAAACTCCGGTATTCTTCTGGCTCACCGAGGCCATAGATGCACGATACCGATGCCACAATTATCACGTCACGCCTTTCGAGGAGCGCCTTGGTGGCCGCATGGCGCAGTTTATCGATCTCCTCGTTGATATCGGCGTCTTTCTCGATATACATGTCTTTGGAGGGGACGTAGGCCTCAGGCTGGTAGTAGTCGTAGTAGCTCACGAAGTACTCAACCGCGTTTTTGGGGAAAAATTCCTTGAATTCGGCATAAAGCTGGGCGGCCAGCGTTTTATTATGGCTCATCACAAGCGCGGGACGGCCGAGCCGGGCGATAACATTGGCCATGGTGAAAGTTTTACCGCTGCCCGTGACACCCAGCAAGGTTTGATGCGGGAAATCCTCGCACAAGCCTTCGACGAGCTTGTCTACCGCCTGGGGTTGGTCTCCGGTAAGTTCAAAATCAGAAGTTATTTCAAAGTTGGGCACTTTAAAAGTATATGTGAAGCGTGGGAGAGGGTCAATATTCAGGCGGGATTGGCGACAAGTAAATAGTGGTACGGACCGACAAATTCGCTCGAAATCACGTTGAACCCTGCTTCTTCAAGTAACGCGCGAGATTTCTCCTGGTCGAATCTGATGGCGAAAGGTGGTCCGAAAGGCTGCCCTTCCTCTTTTTTCCAGTCCAGATCGGCCAGCTTGCCGGCGGGTTTGAGCATGAGGCGGGCATTTTTCAGGGCGGCAACAGGGTCGTTGAAATCATGCAGGACGTTCGCCATCAGGACGATATCGGCGCAGCCGGTGCACATGATTGTATTTTCAGCTTCGCCGACGGTGGTTTTGATATTGGCGAAGCCAGCCGCCGAAGCGGCGGTTTGGAGTGCGGTTATAGCCTCCGGATAGGCGTCGAAGGCAAGAATAGCGCCTGAATTACCTACAATCTGAGCGGCAGGCAGGGAGAAATATCCGTCTCCCGCCCCGACGTCGGCTAGTGTGTCGCCAGACTTGAGGCCTATCCGGGCCAAAATGGAATGTGCGTCCTGCCACCGGCTTCGCCCTTCATGGTTGTAGTGTTTTAGTGAACCGCTTCCGGTCATTCTACAGTTTCTACAGGACGATAGAATCTATCTGCTTTTTAACGGCGTCTGCAGATGCGGTAAGAGTTTTAAGTTCTTCAGGTGTAAGTTTGAGGTCAACGATTTCCTTGATACCGCCTTTGCCAAGTTTGACAGGCACCCCGACGACCACATTATTCAAGCCATATTCGCCTTCAAGATAAGCTGCGCAGGGCATGATTTCCTTCTCATCTCTGATGATGGAAGCGACCATGCGCCCGACGGCAGCGGAGGGAGCATAAAAGGCGCTGGTTGTCTTGAGAAACCCGACTATCTCGGCGCCTCCGTTTACGGCGCGCTGGACCAGACGATCGACGGTTCCTTCAGACAGCAGCCCCGTGATGGGCTTGCCCTTGACCATCGCCAGGCGAGGGAAGACGACCATACTGCTGCCGTGTTCGCCCAGCACGTAGCATGAAACATCGGTGACAGGAACGTTCATTTCGAGCGCGATGAAAGTTGCCAGCCTGGCGCCATCCAGTACTCCGGAAAGCCCAATCACCCTGCTCCGGGGGAAGCCGCTGGTCTTGCAGGCTACCCACGTCATGGCATCCACGGGGTTGGCCACTACGATGATGACGCAGTCGGGAGAGTGTTTGACCACCTCTTTGACCACGCCCGACACGATGCCTGTGTTTATCTTCAGGAGGTCTTCACGCGTCATACCGGGCTTACGTGTCGCGCCTGAGGTGATGACCACAACATCAGAACAGTCAGTGTCGGCGTAATCGTTGCTTCCTGTGATGCGATGTGTGAAACCGACCACCGGACCGGACTCCAGAATGTCGAGGGCCTTGCCCTGAGGCAGTCCCTCGACGATGTCGAGGAGCACGATGTCGGCAAAGTTCCTTTCGACGAGGCGCTGGCCGAGACTGGCGCCCACATTCCCGGCCCCGATGACGGTGATTTTATTTGGTTTCATGTTTTGCTCCTGAAGCTTATGTTTATCGTTTGCGGAAAAAGAATTCTACAGACTGTTCATTTTGTCGATGATGGCGTCCGCCACCTGAGAGGTGCCCACGGCCCGGTCCTGTTCTCCATCGGGTTTAAGGTCATAAGTAACATTCTTGCCCTCGGCAATGACAGCTGAGATTGCGCTCTCGACACTCTCTGCGGCCGCATTTTCGCCTATCCATTTCAACATCAGGGCGCCCGAAAGCATCATGGCCATCGGGTTGGCTTTGTTCAGGCCCTTGTATTTGGGGGCGCTTCCATGGGTGGGTTCAAAAAGAGCCAGTGTGTCGCCGAGATTGGCGCCCGGGGCAACCCCCAGACCGCCCACTAGTCCGGCGCAGAGGTCGGAAATAATGTCCCCGTAGAGGTTGGGGCATACCAGCACATCGAAAAACTGAGGTTTCTTGACCAGTTGCATGGTCATGTTGTCCACAATGCGGTCTTCGAATTCGATCTCGGGATATTCGCGCGCCACTTCGCGGGCCACGGCAAGAAAGAGGCCGTCCGAGAACTTCATAATGTTGGCTTTATGGACGGCGGTCACCCGTTTGCGCTTGTGGTTCCTGGCATATTCGAAGGCGAAGCGCACGATGCGGCGACTGCCGGATTCCGAGATGGGTTTGATGCTGATGCCTGAGTCGGTCTTGATCTTGGCTCCCAATTCGCCCAGGAAAGATATGAGTTTGGCGTTATTGGGCGTACCCTTTTCGAACTCGATGCCGGCATACAGGTCTTCCATGTTTTCGCGCACGATGACTATGTCGATGTTGTTATAAAGGGTCGGAGTTCCAATATAGCTCTTGCAGGGGCGCAGGCAGCAATAAAGTTCCAGTTCCTTGCGGAGAGCGACATTGACACTTCGAAAGCCCGAACCGATGGGGGTCGTGATGGGGCCCTTGAGCGCGACCTTATTCCTGCGGATCGATTCAATCACATGAGGAGGAAGGGGTGTGCCGTACTCGGCCATTACATCTGTACCCGCATGCACGATGTCCCAGTTGATTTTGACTCCTGTGGCTTCCAGTACTCGTTTGGTGGCTGCTGTGAGCTCCGGCCCGATGCCATCGCCGGGAATAAGGGTGATATTATAGCTTTTCAATTCAATTACCTTTTCTGGCCTGGTTAACAATACCCGGTTCCGGGAAACAGGCCTAATCTATTTTAAAATCCCCGTATTTCTGGATGTATGGTATGAGACCACCCTCGTCCAGGATGGCCAGCATGGCTTTCGGGATGGGTTTGAAGGAAAGTTTTGCCCCGTTGGTGACGTCATGAACAGTCCCGGTTTCCATATCAATTTCAAGCTCGTCGCCATTGTTTATCTGGTCAGTATCGCAGATGAGCACGGGCAAGCCGCGATTGATTGCGTTGCGGAAAAAGATACGGGCGAAACTTTTCGCCAGCACAGCGCTAACACCCGCCATTTTGATCACGATCGGCGCGTGTTCACGCGAAGATCCCAGTCCGAAATTCCCCCCTCCGACTACGAAATCGCCTGGTTTGACCTTCGCGGCGAAAGTAGGGTCGGCGTCTTCCAGAACATGCTTGGCGAGTTCTGGCAGGTTTGAACGCAGGTGGACCAGCCGGCCCGGCACGATCAGGTCGGTGGATATGTCGTCGCCGAATTTAAAAGCTTTGCCCTTGAGCATTTAGAGAACCTCCCTTGGGTCGGTGACCATGCCGGTCAATGCGGTAGCTGCCGCAGTGGCGGGGCTCGCCAGGTAAACGAATGAATTGGGGTTACCCATGCGGCCTTTGAAATTACGATTGGCTGTTGAGAGGCAGGCCTCTCCGTCCCCGAGAACTCCCTGGTGCACTCCGAGGCATGCGCCGCAACCCGGCGGGAGTATCATGCCGCCCGCTTCGATGAAGATACGCATGTACCCTGCGTCCATGGCTTGCAGGAGTACCCGTTTCGAGGCGGGTGCCACGATAAGCCTCGTGTCGGGGCTTATTTTCTTGTTGCGAAGTATGCTCGCAGCCAGTGCGAAGTCTTCGAGTCTGCCGTTGGTGCAGGTCCCAAGGAAGACCTGGTGTATCCGCACGCCTTTAAGGTCTTTCGCGAGAACAGTGTTATCTACTGTGTGTGGGCGGGAAACTGTTGGTTCCAGTTCAGAGGCGTCGATCTCGATAACGCGCTCGTAGACCGCGTCCTTGTCCGGAGATATCGAGCGGTACTGCTCGGGCCTTCCCATCTCCCTCAGCATCTTTTCGGTGGTCTGGTCAGAAGGAAAAACGCCGATCTTGGCACCGGCTTCAACAGCCATGTTGGCTATGGTGAGGCGACCGGACATGGACATGCTTTCGATGGCTTTACCGCTGAATTCGAGGGCTTTATATGTAGCTCCATCAGCCCCGATCATCCCTATAATGTAGAGGATGAGGTCTTTGGCGGTAACGAATTGCTGGAACTTGTTTTTAACTTCTATCTTGATGGTTTCCGGAACCCGGAACCAGGTTTTGCCGAGTGCGAAGGCTACCGCCACATCGGAAGAGCCCATGCCGGTGGCGAAAGCGCCAAGGGCTCCTGCGGTTACTGTATGCGAATCGGCTCCTACCACTATATCCCCCGGGCGGGCCATGGATTCCGCCACTATCTGGTGGCATACTCCTGCGCCAACATCGGATATTACGCACCCCGTATCACGGGCGAAACTGCGGAGCAGGAGGTGGTCGGTTGAAAGCTGTGCGTTGGGAGAGGGCGCTGCGTGGTCGAGGAATAGTACGGAGCGCCGCTTGTCAGCCAGGGCAGCGAACCCGCTGGACTGATATTCCCTCACGGTCAGGGGGCCGGTCGTGTCCTGCACGAATGCCAGATCCACGGGGCTGACCACTATCTCGCCCGCGGTGACGTCGCGGCCGAGCTTCTGGCTTAGTATTTTTTCAGCTAATGTTTTCCCCATAGAGTCCTTTCAGAGGCACAATTTATGTACAATATAATATCATAAAAGGGATTTTTTATACTTCAACCTGCAACAGTCAATATCATTTCGACAATATAAAAAGAGAACGGGACTGAAATTTTATTCAGAAGCCCGGACACCTTTGTACAGAATGTGCATTGCATAACACTGTGGAATTTTATAACGGGATGTTCCCGTGTTTTTTCTGGGGCAGTTTCTGGACCTTGTCCCGCAGCATTTCCAGTGCCTGGATGAGCATAGGGCGCGTTTTGCGAGGGTCGATGATGTCATCGATGTACCCCAGTCCCGCCGCCTGGAGCGGGTTATCGAAGCGAGCGCGGTATTCCTCAACGAGTTTCTTGCGCGTTTCTTCCTTATTTACCGCTTCTGCGATTACCTTGCGGAAGATGATGTTGACGGCCGCTTCGGCACCCATGACGGCTATCTCGGCTCCCGGCCAGGCGTAATTGATGTCGCCTTTCAGATGATGCGAGCTCATCACTATATAGGCTCCACCGTAAGCCTTGCGCGTGATGACGGTCAGCTTGGGGACTGTTGCCTCCGCGTAGGCGTAGATGAGCTTGGCTCCGTGCCTGATTATGCCCCCGTGCTCCTGCTCGGTGCCGGGCATGAAGCCGGGCACATCGACCAGACTCACCAACGGGATATTGAAAGCGTCACAGAACCTGACGAAGCGTGCGGCCTTGACCGAAGCGTTGATGTCGATAGTTCCTGCCAGCACTGATGGCTGCTGGGCGACCACGCCGATCGAGTTGCCCGCAAGGCGGGCGAGCCCGCAGATGATGTTGGGGGCGAAACGTTCCTGGACCTCCATGAAGTCGCCATTGTCCACAATGGTGTGAATGACTTTTTTCATGTCATAAGGGATACGCGGGTCGTCAGGCACCAGAGTGAACAGGGATTCTTCGGTGCGGTCGGACGGATCGCCGGTTTTAACGACCGCCGGTTTGGCGCTGCAGTTCTGGGGTATGAAACTGAATAAACGTCTCACCTGGGCGAAGCAGTCAATCTCACAATCGCTCAGGAAATGAGCTACACCGCTCTTCTGGTTATGCACTTCGGCGCCGCCCAGTTCCTGGTGGCTTACAACTTCATTCGTGACAGACCGGACGACGTCCGGTCCGGTGATGTACATTTGGGTGATACCCTTCACGGTGAAAATAAAATCACAAAGCGCAGGTGAATAAACTGCTCCTCCAGCGCACGGCCCCACCACTACCGCTATCTGGGGGACGGCTCCGGAACAGCGCGCGTTGCGCACCAGCATTTCGCCCACTCCCGCCAGACTGGCGACGCCCTCCTGGATACGGGCGCCCCCGGAATCATAGATGCCGATGATGGGCATGCCGCGCTCAAGCGCGCGGTCCATCACCTGACCCACCTTCTGGCCGACCACCTCGGAGATGGTACCGCCTATAAATGTGAAGTCCTGGGAGAACACGAATACAGGGCGGCCGTCTATTTCGCCGCTTCCCGTCACCACAGCGTCGGAGAACTCCTTCTGGTCGGACATGCCGAAATCAGTGGCACGGTGGGTTATGAACCCCCCGATCTCATGGAATGTCCCGGGATCGAGCAGGAGCTCTATCCTCTCGCGGGCGGTCAGTTTGCCGCGGGCATGTTGGGCGGCGTTGCGCTCGTCAGGGCTGGTGCCTTTGCGCAACGCTTCCATGCGGTTCAGTTTATCGTCGATAGTCATATACGACTGCTCCTTAACAAAGAATACATACTAGCACAGGTCAATTCCGAGGGGCAAACGCCATCGGGTCGTTCAGGCACAAAACCGGGCTTTTTATAGTCGAATTGACCTATGGTCAGGCTTTTGAGTATAATCTTATTTTACCACCCCCACCTTGGAATTTCGTTCGGGATTTTCATTTATGCAGCAAATATCAGATATTTTATCTAATTATTGCGTAGAACAAGGCAGCCTGATTCCCATCCTTCACGAGGTGCAAAATCACTTTGGTTACCTGTCTGGAGAGTCGATGGATGAGGTGGCTGCTTATCTCAGAATCTCCCCCGGAACGGTTTACGGCGTTGCGACCTTTTATACCGGGTTTAAGCTTGTTCCTTCCGGCCGTCATTGCGTAAAAGCGTGTCGGGGCACGGCCTGCCACGTAAAGGGAGCCGGACGTGTTCTGGGAGAACTGGAAAAACGCCTCGGTATAAAATCCGGTTCAACGACCAAAGACCTTGAATACAGCCTGGAAACGGTCGCCTGTATCGGGGCCTGCGCTCTGGCGCCTACCATGACCATAGATAACGATACCTACGGTGAAATGACGCCTCAAAAGGTGGCGGAAGTTCTGGATGGTGCCGATGGAAAAGTCTAGGGTACAGCGTACTGTACGTTTCTGCCACGGCACAGGCTGCAATTCCAGCAAAGCGGTCGAGTGCCGAGAACTTCTGCAAAAAGAAGTAGCAATTCTAGGTCTCGATGATGTAACCGTAGATTTTACCGGTTGCCACGGGTTTTGCCAGCAGGGCCCCATCGCCGTCGTCGAACCCGAAGGCATTTTTTACACCCACGTCAAACCCGGGGACATCCGGGAAATTGCAACCGACCATCTGCGTGACGGTAAACCTGTTACCCGTCTGTTTTACAAAGACCCCGTCAACGGTAAAACCGTTCCCTATTATAAAGACATCGGTTTTTACAGCAAACAGCAGCGTATCATTTTGCGCAATCTGGGCCACATTAATCCTGAGCGCATAGAGGATTACACTGCACTCGGCGGTTACAGCGCTCTTGAGAAAGCGCTCAAGATGACACCGGAGCAAGTGATTGAAGAGATCAAGCGCTCCGGACTAAGGGGCCGGGGAGGAGCGGGTTTTTCGACTGCCCAGAAATGGGAGTTTTGCCGCAAGGCTCCCGGGTCCCAAAAATATATGATCTGCAACGCCGATGAGGGCGACCCCGGCGCTTTCATGGACCGGAGCATTCTCGAAGGAGATCCCCATACCGTCATTGAAGGGATGGCCATAGCGGCCTATGCCATCGGCGCATCAGAAGGTTACATATATGCGAGGGCCGAATATCCACTGGCTGTCAAACGTATAATCAAGGCCATCGGTCAGGCCAGAGAAAACGGTTTTACAGGTGAGAGGATACTGGGATCTGATTTCAGTTTTAACGTTCACGTGATCGAGGGCGCGGGCGCTTTCGTTTGCGGCGAGGAAACCGCTCTGATGGCATCCATCGAAGGCAAGCGCGGAATGCCGCGCTCTCGCCCTCCCTTCCCCGCCATCTCGGGGCTTTGGAAAAAACCCAGTAACATCAATAACGTCAAGACCCTGGCGAGCGTCCCCGTAATCATCAATAAAGGAGCCGGTTGGTATTCGACAATCGGAACCGAAAAAGCCCACGGGACCGCAGTTTTTTCGCTGGTGGGGAAAGTAGCTAACAGCGGTCTGGTGGAAGTGCCCATGGGAACTCCCTTGCAGACCATTATCTTTGATATCGGGGGAGGGATCCCTAACGGTAAACGCTTCAAAGCTGTTCAGACAGGCGGCCCCTCCGGCGGATGTTTGCCGGCCAGCCATATCAATTTACCGACGGACTATGAGAGTCTGGGCTCAGCCGGGTCGTTCATGGGGTCGGGCGGCATGGTGGTGATGGACGAGGACACCTGCATGGTGGACATAGCCCGCTATTTCCTATCTTTTACCCAGAGCGAATCCTGTGGCAAGTGCGTCCCCTGCCGTACCGGAACACGCCAGATGCTGACCATACTCACCGACATAACCAACGGAAAAGGAAAGACCGGAGACATCGACCTTCTGCTGCGATTGGGCAAGTCGATCAAATCCGCCTCCCTGTGCGGTCTGGGACAGGGAGCACCCAACCCGGCCCTGACAACGATCAACTATTTCAGGGACGAATATGAAGAGCACATACGCCGCAAGCACTGTGCCGCGGCTTCGTGCAACGGCCTGGCGAGCGCCCCGTGCAACAGCGCCTGCCCAGCCGGGGTAGACGTGCCGCGCTATATTCGCCTGGTGGGACAGGACCGGCCCTCTGACG
>CAZMDI010000001.1:481-17372 GCA_964564995.1 uncultured Dehalococcoidales bacterium | reverse complement strand
CAGACGGAGACGTAGCTTTGCTGACCAGCGACGCTGAACTGGCGTTGGTCCTGCTGATGCTGCAACTGCCTGAAATTATTGAATTCGCGGTCAGAACACTTGAACCTCAGGGGCTGGCGCATTATGCGCAGGACCTGGCGACAAGTTTCCACAGTTTTTATAAACTCTGCAGGGTGATTTCGCACGAGAACGTCCCCCAGAGCAAAGCACGCCTCAAACTCATAGCTGCGGCCAAGATCGTACTCGCCAGAACCCTTGGCCTGATGGGGATGACTTCACCGGAAACTATGTAGTCTAGACGGCGAGGCAGGTCACGGTACGGGAAATGCCGTCGACGGCGTGTATTTGACTGGTGATTATATCGCCGATCTCGTTAAGGGTTTCGGCTTCTACCACCGCGATGATGTCATAAGGCCCCGTAACGGTATCGACTGATTTAACGCCTTTCATTTTATGCAGGGTGGAAACCACTTCTTTATTTTTACCAACGGCGGTTTCAACAAGGACGAACGCTTTGGCAGCCATAGACTCCTCCTCGTGGTATTACTACATGATATTAAGAGTGATAGGATTATAGATGCCGCTTCGGGATGCTGTCAAACCGGCTACACCGGCAGTTTTTGTGCGGAAAACCTGCCGCCGGGAAGTGATGATTACCTGCGTAATCGATGGTTTGTGGCGCAAGAGGGTTTTTACGTGTATAATAGTAAGGTTTCTTTGGAAAATACCGATGCTTGAAATTAACGTATCCCAGATTCTAAAAGGCACTATCGGGACACAGAAGTCCGTCCAGGTGAGCGGGGACGTGGACGTTACTGGTTTTGGGGTGGCCCACGCAGAAGGAAGCGCAAAGTTAACGCGCACTAACCGCAGTATCCTGGTGAAGGGAAAGCTGGAAACGAGAGTTAAAGCTGAATGCGCGCGTTGCCTTGAGACATACGAATGCCCACTAGTTCTCAATATCGAGGAAGAATATTTCCCGGTAGCGAACGTTAACACAGGTGCGCCCCTGCCTGAACCAGACGAGGAACCCGGGGCTTTTGTGATCGACGAAAACCTGATTCTCGACCTGTCAGAAGCAGTTCGTCAATACACTTTGATGGCGGTTCCGATGAAACCGCTGTGCCGGACCGAATGTCCGGGCATTATCATATAGCCAGCAAAATTTGTAAGGAGAAAGAACGAGTTATGGCACCTCTACCTAAGAGAAAAATCGCACATGCAAGGCAGGGCGAGCGCCGTGCCCACATGAAAATTGAAGCTGAAGCTGTAATCAATTGCCCTCAGTGCAATTCCCCCAAGCTTCCTCATCATGCGTGCACGAATTGCGGGACATACAACGGACGTGAAGTTATCGAAATAAAGGCCCCCAAGAAAAAATCATCTTAACACCGGTTAAGACGCTGAACTTCGAGAGAGAACTATAGTGGCTCATTCTCCCGGGACAGCTTTCGTATTCCCAGGCCAGGGTTCACAATTCGTGGGCATGGGGAAAGATGTATACCACGGTTTTGAGGCGGCCCGGTCCGTTTTCGACGCGAGCGACAAGGCGCTCGGGTTCGAGCTTTCGCGCCTTTGTTTCGAAGGCCCCGCCGAGGAACTCAGGCTGACAATCAATGTTCAGCCGGCCATCGTGACCTTCAGTCTTGCGCTTCTGGCTGTTATGCGGAAAGGCACCGGCTTTGTAGCCCCTGACTTTACCGCAGGACATAGTCTCGGTGAATATTCCGCTATGGCCGCCGCGGGAGCTTTAAGTTTCCCTGACGCCATCCTGCTGGCCAGGAAACGCGGTCAACTGATGTACCAGGCCGGGATAAACAAACCCGGAGCAATGGCCGCCATCCTCGGACTTTCGGAAGAAGCCGTAGGACAACTCGCCGCAGAAACAGGTATTCACATAGCTAACTATAATTGCCCCGGACAAATCGTAATCAGCGGTGAAGCCAAGCGAATGGATAAAGCCAGGGGGATGGCGACATCCCTTGGAGCTCTAAAAGTTTTACCGCTACAGGTCAGCGGAGCTTTCCATACGAATATGATGCAACCCGCCGTGGAAGGGCTGAACGAAGCCTTGGCTTCAGTAGTTTTCAACGCCCCGGAAGTTCCCGTTATCGGCAACGCCAGCGCAGTTCCTCTGGTATCCATCGGCGAAGCCAAGGATGAACTCTCGCAACAACTCTGCCATCCTGTCCAGTGGCAAAAATCTATCGAATATCTCCTTTCACAAGGGGTCGAGACTTTCGTAGAGATAGGACCAGGCAAAGTACTTTCAGGGCTCATCAAACGCATCAATAGAGACGCCAGGATAATCAGCCTGGGAGATGCGCAGTCATTGAAAGACTATATTGAAAAGGGAGGTCTGTGATGAACCTGTCAGGCAAAGTAGCAATCGTAACGGGGGCGGGCCGGGGCATAGGGAGGGCGATAACCCTGAAGTTAGCTTCAGCCGGTGCTACCGTGGTAGTAAATGACAGGACGTTGCCAAGCGCTCAAGGCGTGGTCGATGAGATAAAGACTCAGGGGGGAAAAGGTCTAGCGATCGCGGCTGATGTCAGTCTGGCTACAGAAGTTAACAACATGGTAGACCAAGCGATTGCTGCATACGGGCACATCGATATCCTGATCAATAACGCCGGAATAACGCGCGATCAGATACTGTTGCGCATGACTGATGCTGAATGGGATGATGTCCTGAATATCGACCTCCGAAGCGTGTTTTTATGTACCCGAGCCGTTCTCAAGCCTATGATAAAGGAGCGTAAGGGGCGCATAGTTAGTATTGCAAGCATTGTAGGTCTAATGGGGAATGCCGGGCAGGCCAATTATGCGGCCGCCAAAGCGGGGATAATAGGTTTCACTCGTTCGGTATCGAAAGAAGTAGCTTCTCGGGGCATTACCGCGAATGCCGTAGCTCCTGGATTTATCGAAACTGAAATGACAGCCAAGCTATCCGAAAAACAAAGGCAGGACCTGATGTCTCGCATCCCGCTGGGATATTTGGGGACCCCGCAGGATGTTGCAGAAGTGGTCGCTTTCCTGGCTTCAGACGAAGCCCGGTATGTAACCGGACAGGTTCTTGCCATAGACGGCGGTATGGGTGGAGCCTAAACTGCCCAACAACATTACAGGTTAAATGGCATGACAGGTGAAAGACGTAAAGCCCGCGAGTTAACTCTTCAGGCACTTTATGAAATCGACATTGCCGGGCATACCTCCGAAAGGGTGATGGCAAGAACAATCGAAGAAAACAACCTCACGCCGGAGGGCGCAGCCTTCGCACGCGAACTCCTGGAGGGGGTGGTTAGCAACAGGGAAAAGATCGACGAACAGATACGGCATTTCGCCACGGCATGGCCGCTGGACCAGATGTCCATCGTCGACAGGAATATTTTGAGACTTGCAATCTATGAATTATTACACAATAATAAAGTGCCTGTTAAAGTAGCCATTAACGAAGCCGTGGAACTGGCTAAGAGTTTTGGAGCTGACAGTTCACCCAGGTTCATCAACGGCGTTCTGAGTTCAATCAGCAATCTGACTACCAGGTAACGTGGAGGTTTCAATTGGCGACTGTTTTAGAACGAGTAAAAAAAGTCACGATAGCCCAGCTTGGAGTCACCGAAAGCGAAGTTACATCTGGTTCAAGTTTTACCAGCGACCTCGGAGCGGATTCCCTTGACCAGGTTGAACTTCTCATGGCTCTGGAAGAAGAGTTCACCACTCCGGATAAAAAGATAACCATCCCGGACGAGGAAGGCGAAAAGATACTGACCGTGGAAGACGCGGTCGATTTCATTAAAAGCATTGGGGTCTCGGACTTCGAAGCACCCCCCAAAAGCCCGGAGAGGTCCGGTTTCCCGAGGATAAACCTGCCCAGGCCCGGCATCAACCGGACTATAGTGAACAAACCCAATCCACAAGTCCAGGACAGGCAGCAAATCAGGCCAGTCGCCGGAAACCCTCCCCGAGGAGTTCAACCCCAGCGCAGAGACAGCCGGCCTCGCCGCGACAGACCTCAGGGAAACATCCCTAGGCCCAATAACATGCCTAGACAACAGCAGACTCAACAGCAATCACCCCCTGCTCCCCAGCCACCCCGTAATCCCCCCGAGCCGGGCAGCCCGCCGGTTTCGTAAAGCTTTATCCATTCGGAAAAAAGAGGGGGTTTTTAACTCCCTTTTTTTTATTGTTCTGAGATCCTCTGCGGGCTATTCCTTCGAAGCCAACCTGGTCACGATTTCCTCGAGGGATTTCTGCCAATCCTCTTTGAGGACCGCCGTATCGAGCCGGATCTGATTCAGACTTACCTTAACACCGGTGCGTGGCATGCCGGACATGGAGGTGTCGAACTTTATACCGCTGGGCCGCCGTAAAACGATCTGGCCTCCCTCGGTTGAAATCGATTCGAGGCGGGCCTTCGATGCGAGCACCTTGATCTTTACTGCATACAAGAGATTATGAACCTCGATAGGGATCTCGCCGAAACGGTCTTTGAAATCCTTGCCCAGGACATCGACGCCATCAGTATTTTTTGCTCCGGCCAGACACTGGTACAAGCTCAGTCTGGTATTCGTATCCACAATGTAATTATCCGGGATAAAAGCCGGCTGGGGAAGATCGATGGTGGGTGGGGGGAGATGCAGATGGGGAACGAACGATTTCCCCTGCTTCTCGGCATTTCTGCGTGTTTTGAGTTCGTCGACAGCCTCCGCAAGGAGCTGGGTGTAGAGGCTGAAACCAACGGAATTTATATGCCCGCTCTGCCTGGCTCCAAGGATATTGCCGGCCCCTCTTATCTCAAGGTCCTTCATGGCGATGCCGAAACCCGCTCCGAGTTCGGTGGCTTCATAAATAGTGCGAAGGCGCTGGTCGGCGTCAGGGGTCAGACGTTTGGCCTTGTCATTCAGGAAATAGGCATACGCCAGGTTGGCTCCGCGCCCCACACGTCCCCTGAGTTGGTAAAGCTGGGTCAGCCCGAGCCTGTCAGCCTGGTTGATGATAAGCGTGTTAGCGTTAGGAACGTCGAGCCCACTCTCAATGATAGTGGTACAAAGCAGTACATCGACGTTACCCTGGGCGAAATCGCCCATGACTTTTTCAAGGGCGTCTTCATGCATCTGGCCGTGCCCCACCGCAACCCGTGCTTCAGGCACGAGTACCCTGAGTTTTTCGGCCAATATGCCTATGCTCTGAACCCGGTTATGCACGAAAAACACCTGCCCGTTGCGTTCGATCTCACGCACGATGGCCTCGCGGACCAGCTGGTCGTCGTATTCAGCGACATAGGTCTTGATGGGAAGACGTTCTTCCGGGGGCGTTTCCATGACGCTCATGTCGCGGACACCCACGAGCGAAAGGTTAAGTGTACGAGGGATAGGGGTGGCCGAGAGGGTCAGCACATCTACTTCCTGGCGCATCCGCTTGAAATGTTCCTTATGGCCAACGCCGAAACGCTGTTCTTCGTCTATGATCAGCAACCCGAGGTCCTTGAATATGACGTCTTTCTGAATCAATCTGTGCGTTCCGATGGCTATGTCCACTGAACCATCGACGATGCCGGCTATTATTGCTTTCTGTTCTCCGGCGCTTTTAAAGCGGCTCAGGGATTCGATCCGCACCGGGAAAGCGGCCAACCGTTCTTTGAAAGTAGTGTAATGCTGCTGGGCAAGAACGGTGGTCGGAACCAGTATCGCAACCTGTTTGTCATCCATGACCGCCTTGAAGGCGGCCCGCAGGGCAACCTCGGTTTTTCCGTATCCCACGTCGCCGCATATCAACCTATCCATAGGGCGGGGATGGGACATGTCTTCTTTTATCTGGGCTATAGCGGTCAGCTGGTCAGGCGTTTCCACATAAGGGAAAGAAGCCTCAAGTTCCATCTGCCAGGTATTGTCCGGCGAGTAAGCGAACCCAGGAGCAACTTCGCGTGCCGCGTAGATGTTGAGCAATTCTTCGGCGATATCCTCCGCCGATGCACGCGCCCGGTCCTTGCTCCTGACCCATTCCAGGCTTCCCAGGCGGCTGAGGGACGGAGGATGGTCCCCGGCCCCGATGTAACGGCCCAAACGGTCTATCTGGTCGGTGGGTACATAGAGGCGGTCGCCGGCCGCATAATCGAGTAGCATATATTCACGAACCATCCCACCTGCGCTCATCGTGATGACCCCGGAGAATTTGCCTATACCGTGCTCGATATGTACCACGTAATCGCCCGGCTTTATGTCAATGTAAAGCTTGTGATGGGCGACTGGTCTGCGCCTCGACTGCCTTTGCTGTTTAAGAAACCCAAACAATTCGCTGTCGGTAAAAAGGAAAACGCTGCCGCCCATTTCCCAACCCTGTGCGAGAAGCCCCTGTACCAAAGTTAAGGAACCTTTAACGGGCAGGTTGTCTATCTCATCGACGACCACGGAATTAAGCCCTTCTTTTTCGATCAATTCAGCCAGGCGCCCCGCCTGGTGACTGACGGCAATCACCCTCTTCTTGTCTGCGATGAGGCTTTTGACCCTTTCTATCCACGCCGGAAGCTGGCCAGCATAACTGTGCGCCTGGATGAAGTCCATCTTGAGGGCTTCGTTCTCAGCGTCGGGCGCCCAATCCGAAAATTCCAGCCGCCTGGAACGAATGAGGCCTGTTTCCAGTTCGTCCCACGTGAAATATGGGCAGGGAAAACTCAAAGGCAATTCCCGTGCGGCCAACCTCTGTTCGAAAATGGGACGTGCTTCGCCGTCGAGAAAACGGGCTTCTTCCTTGATGCGCCCGGGTTCATCCAGAACAATAAGGGAACCCGGAGGCAGGTAGCTCAAAAAAGTGTCCTGGTTGAAAAGCGCAGCATAAAACGAGGGTGATTCGGGTATCTGCCCGGTATTGAAAAGCTCGATGTCTCTTTCGAATGCGAGTCGTGATTCGTCGTTCAACCCATCCAGAGCGATTGAATCAAGGGTTTCTTTGACCCTGGAACTGTCTCCAATGAAAAACGGCGCCATCTCGGAGGCCGGGCCTATTTCTATCGACTCGACCTGCTTCAGGGAACGCTGGCTTACAGGTTCGAACAGGCGCATGCTTTCGATGCTGTTGCCGAAAAACTCAACTCTTACAGGCATCTCCAGAGTCGGGGGATATACGTCGATTATTCCTCCGCGGCGGCTAAGGCTTCCGGGCACTTCTACAAGGCTTTCGGTACGATAACCAAGAGCTCCGAGGCGGGATGCGAGTTTGGCGGGATCAATGTCCATACCCTTGCCGAGTTTTATCCAGCCTGTCCGGAACAACTGCGATGATGGTAATTTTTGAAGAAAGGCTGAGACCGAAGCGATGACCAGAAGAGGAGACTCCTCCAGGGACGGTTTTGAAAGGTGTGAGAGAACGCGCAGGCGATCAAGCTCCCCTGCGGGGTCGGGACTTAGCCGGGTGTACGGGAGGCCGTCAGGCTCCGGCAACTGCAGGATATTCGGCAGAGCGCACCAGGCAGCAATCTGTTCACCCAGCCGCCGGCTCTTCTCAGGGCGGGCGGTTATTATCACGAGGGGGCGCTTCCGGTCGCTATAAATACCGGCCAGCAAGTATGCTTTGGCTCCCTCGGCGACTTCAACCGGGGCGCTCTCTTTTTCAAGCCGTTCAAGAAGGCTCCTGTATGCCGGTATCTCCCGGACCAGTTCAAGGAGTTTGTCTATCTTCAAAAAATCACCACATACGCGCAGACCGCTCAGAAACAGACCGGTCGATAAATACATTCTAACAGAACACCGGGGACTGCGCACAAGGTTTGGTTTAAAGCCTAGGGGACCAGCTCGAAATATCGATACGTCTAAAACGGCCGTTGTTGTTCAGGCATCGACAAGATTGCTATAATAACTGCACAATACCGATATGAATACTGGAACTCTGACATACAAACGGATCGTTATAAAACTGGGCACCAGCCTCCTCACCGGAGGTAGCGACCATCTGGACAAGGACATCATGTCCCGTCTGGGTGATCAGGTGGCAGCCATTCATGGCGATGGCGCCGAAGTGGTTATAGTAACTTCCGGCGCGGTGGCAGCCGGCAGGCACTGTCTCAAGTCCAATCACACACTCAAGGGCGTACCGCTCCGCCAAGTACTTGCTGCCGTCGGACAGGCCAGGTTGATGCAAATCTATGAGGAGATTTTCGACAGGCACAACATCACCGTAGCGCAGGCCCTACTGACCAGGGCAGATATCGCGGATCGTTCGGGTTACCTGAACGCGCGCAACACCTTTATGAGCCTGATGGAAACCGGCATCGTCGGCATAGTCAACGAAAACGACGTCGTGGCAATCGATGAACTGATGGAGTCGCGTTTCGGAGACAATGACAACCTCTCAGCGATGGTTGCGAATCTCGTGGACGCGGACCTCCTGGTGATCCTGACGGACATAGCAGGCCTCTTCACCGCAGACCCCCATCTTCACACTGATGCATGCCTGATACCCGAAGTACACAGTATCGATGCGGCCATTGATGCAATGGCAGGGGATTCAGCCGGAAAACTGGGCACCGGTGGAATGTCGACCAAGATTGAGGCGGCCCGCCTAGCGACATCATCCGGGGTGAATGTGATCATCACGGACGGCCGTGAACCCGAAGTGATAACCCGTCTTGCCCGGGGAGAAGCTATCGGAACGCGCTTTATCCCGGCGGCGAGCAAAATGGAAAGCCGTGCGAGGTGGATGCTGGCAGGACTGTGCACCCGCGGCTGCCTGGTTGTAGATGAAGGGGCCGTCGCGGCTCTCAAAGAACAAAACAAGAGCCTTCTCCCGGCCGGTGTCAAAGAGGTCCAGGGCGAATGGGAACGCGGCGAAATCGTAGACATATGCACTTTGAACGGGACAAGGATAGCAACGGGCATAACCAATTACGGTTCCCGCGACGCCGATTCTTTGAAAGGGATACATTCGGGTCAGATCACCCAGAAATTAGGATACGACTACGGAGCAGAAATAATCCACCGTAACAATATGGTTTTGATCCACAGGAGGGCCGATGGCACTGGGTAAACTGTACGACGCACGCAACGCCGAAGTGCTTGTAGGCGTAGATTACCGGTTGTTCGACAATACGGACAACAACTGGTGGGGGGAACTGACGCTTACCGATTACAAACGACTCGAGGACGGCAACGGATATATTCTCGAACTGGTCGACGGACGCAAAGGACGCTGCGCCCTGACGCGCAAGGTCAATAAAGCCATTTCAGGACTTTTGCCTCTGCATTGTTTCCGGTTCCGCGGAAACGGCAACCTGCAGTAACTGTTTGACCATGATTTGACCGGTGCTATAAAAAACTGCAGGGCGGCTGCCGGCAGAAAAAATCCGCAGGGAGAAAACCATGGGAAAAGAATTCGACGAACTGGCGATAAAAGGCAGATCCGCCAAAGACGCCTCCACCAAGCTCGCCTGCTTGTCCACTGAAATCAAAAACCTCGCCATTCAAGGAATAGCAGCCGGTATTATCAAGGCTGCTCCGGAGATCCTCGATGCCAACCGCCTGGATTATGACGAAGCCCAGAAAAGCGGGCTCGACCCCGCGATGCTGGACAGGTTGATGCTCAACGAAGCACGCATCAAGGCTATTGCGATTGATGTTGAAACGGTTGCGGCCTTGCCCGACCCAGTCGGAGAGGTCTTCGATATGCGAACGATGCCCAACGGGCTGCTTGTCGGTAAAAAGCGGGTACCGATGGGCGTCATAGCGGCTATATACGAGAGCCGGCCGAATGTGACCATCGACATTGCTGCACTGTGCCTCAAATCAGGGAATGCCGTGATACTCCGGGGTGGGAAAGAAACACTGCGTTCAAATATCGCCCTGGCGAAAACGGTCACCAAAGCTTTGAATGATTCCGGGATACCCGCAGGGGCAGTGCAGCTTATCGAAGGCACTGACCGGACACTCGTCAACGAACTGCTCAAGATGAGGGACGTCATAGACATGGTGATACCGAGAGGGGGCGCCAGTCTCGTCGAGTTCGTACGCGAAAATGCCACCATGCCCGTCGTAGCGGGGGGCATAGGTGTTTGCCATACGTTTATCGACCGGCGTGCGGACCAGGAAAAGGCGGTTGCCATAGTTTATAACGCCAAAGTGCAGAGACCGACTGTTTGCAATGCGCTGGATACGGTACTGGTGCACAAGGAGATTGTGGGGGAATACCTCCCTAAAATGGCTGCCGAACTCGGGCGAGCGGGAGTCGAATTGCACTGCGACGAAACCTCTCTCGCTATTTTGGGGAAAACGCCAGGTTTAAAACTGCTCCCCGCTTCGCCGGAAGACTGGGGTAAGGAATTTCTAGCCCTAGTTGCGGCTATCAGGGTGGTGGACGACCTTGACGGGGCGCTCGAACACATCCGCCGGTACGGATCAGGCCATTCTGAAGCCATCGTCACTGAGGACTACACTGCTGGCATGCGTTTTCTAAATGAAGTAGACGCCGCGGCAGTTTATATCAACGCCAGCACGCGGTTTACGGACGGCAGCCAGTTCGGGCTGGGGGCGGAACTCGGTATCAGCACACAGAAGATGCATGCCCGCGGCCCCTTGGGCCTGAAAGAAATAACCTCGTATAAATGGATAATTTTCGGCAGAGGCCAGGTCAGACCCTAGCTATCTTACTTTCAGCCGGTCGATGGCCGACTGCTGAGCGATAAAGAGCTGCTTGATGCCCTTTTGTGCAAAACCAAGCATCCCGTCCAGACTCTCGCGTGAAAAAGGCTTGGTCTCGGCGGTCCCTTGTATCTCTACCAGTTCGCCCTCTTTCGTCATCGCTACATTGAAATCGGCCTCGGCAACGCAATCTTCGTCATAACACAGGTCTAGGAGCATCGTGCCCCTGACTATACCGACGCTTGTTGCAGCCACGGCGCTCTTAAGCGGGATAGAAGAAATCACTCCCATATTCGCCAGCGTTTGCAGGGCTTGGTAAAGGGCAACATAAGCCCCGGTTATCGAAGCGGTGCGGGTCCCCCCATCTGCCTGAAGCACATCGCAGTCCACTACAAGGCTCCGTTCGCCGAGCTCTGACAGGTCAGTGACTGCTCTGAGCGAACGCCCTATAAGCCGCTGGATCTCGTGGCTGCGGCCGGATACCCTTCCCTAGGTGGAATCGCGTGGACTGCGGGTCAACGTAGCCCGCGGCAGCATGGAGTATTCGGCCGTGATCCAGCCAGTCCCTCCACCTTTCAGGAATTGGGGCACTTTCTCTTCAACGCTCACCGAACAGGCGACGCGCGTCTTGCCAAGTTCTATAAGGACGGACCCCTCTGCAAAACTTTGAAATCCGGGAGTGATGCTGACGGGGCGTAATTCGTCGAAAGAGCGGCTATCGATTCTTTTCATATTAAAAGTCTTTCTGGCTTATTAAGTGATCAAGTATAACATCCAACGGAAAATACACGCAATAATTTCGAAAAGGCAGCTCTATTTTGCCCGGCAAACAGAGCGATATGATTATATCTTCCTACATCCGTTATTACGGCAATACCTATTATATATTACTATTATACTTCTTTAAGTATTGCAATAACCATTATACGGTTGTACTATTATAGTAATACGATATAAGAATGAAAAGGGATATGATTTGAAAAACGAATCAGTCATGCGGTTGCTCAAAGAAACCGAACACGACATTGCCAAAAAAAGAACGGAACTAAACGATCTCGAAGCCCTGGCTAAGATACTGCGTAGACAGATAACCAGCGAAGCTAAACCTGAAATAATCGCGACAAACCCTTCCGATGTTACCCCTCACAGGCCATCAACACCCCTAACAGATTTTATAGTTGGATTCTTAGGTTCCGGCCCTCGAAGTTTCAACGAAGTGAAACAGGCGGCGGATAACGCCGGGCTAACTGCATTTACCAAACATCCCGGCCAAACGGTAAACATGGCCCTTTCCGGCCTTAAACACAAGGGGTTTGCGGATAACGATTCAGGCAAATGGCGGTTAAAGGACTCCTCAGCTGATATGGAAGTAAAAGAATCTAAACAGGCACGATTTCCTTCAGTTTTATAGTCAAAAGGTGAAAATCCGCCCGTCTTGTCTCCGTGAACTGAAGTGCTATAATCTAGCGGTTATTGGAATACCAGACTACCTAAGGAGATTGTTATGATGCATTGGGGACCTTTCGGGTGGTTCTTCGGTAGCGCATTCGGCGCTGTAGGATTTGTTGTAAGCCTGGCTGTATTTTTTCTGCCGACTATCACCGCTATCGCCCGCCATCACCGCAACACCCTAGCCATTTTCCTCGTCAATTTCTTCCTCGGCTGGACGGGCATCGGATGGTTAGCGGCGCTAGTCTGGTCGGTGATTCGATAAACCGGCAGCGCTCCTGAACGAAAAGAGCCGCCATCAAAAGATGGCGGCTCTTTATCATGCAGAATTTAACCTAAGCAGAGTTACCCGCTTTTTCTTTGATCGCAGGCGCCTTTGGGACGCCAGCCTTCACCGGCTGGACCTTTCTGTAGACCTCGGTGAAGGATTTTTGCTGGCCTTTTACCGAAAGCAGGTCGTTTTCTATCGAAATTCCGAAAAGCCTCTCGTTCTCCTCAAGGTATGGCTTTATAAGGTCCCAATCAGCCTGTGAAAGGGTAACTATTTCACCGCCGTTCAATTGCTCGTCTACCACCTTGCCGTGCGGGTCCCTGATATATATCGCTCCGCCCGAGGCCAGGGAAAAAAGGTTGGAACCGGGGTACGGAGAGTTAAGCTCCCTCACTTTTCCTTCCTCGTCGAATTCTATCCCGTTAAGGATGACGAAACCTCCACCTTTAAGCGGGTCGCCCGCCATGAAAGATTCTGCCAGGAAGTCCAGGCAGGTGCCGTTGATAACCATCTTGGGACGGCCCACAGCATTGATTAAAGGTCTTCCGGCCGCATTTCCCATGATGAATACATCCCCGCCCTTGGCGCCGTACATAAGGGTCTGGCCGACGTCTCCGAAAACGACCAACTTACCGCGTTTCATGATCTGCCCGAGCTGGTCCTGGGCATTACCGTGGACCCTAATTTCCATGCCGTCAATGCCTGACGCGAGGTAATCGCCGGAACTGTCATAGACATCTATGCGTACCCCGGTGGTCTCCTTGCCCAGACCGCACCCTGTAAAACGTTGCCCGCGGTACCCGTAACAGATAAAGCGGCGCCAGCCCATTTTAAATGCAGAGACTACAAAGCGGGCATCGCATTCTTCGCCTTCAGGGGGGAAATCCCGTGCGTTAACCAGGAGCACTTTTTCATTCCCCGAGGGGGCCCTGAGATCGCACCTGCATGACCAGTCCAGCCTGCGGTATCCGGACTGTGATTCGGCTGCAAAAGCCGGGATCCCTTCGAACAGGCGGTGCAAAGCGTCCCGGATTATCTGAAGAACGGAACTGCGTTTCTTATCGCCGGTGGTATACCTAAGGTCGTTCAGCGTAGTGAGTATCTCGATTGCTGCCGAACGGGCTTTGTCACTCTGTCCTACGTCGGTTAACTGGTGGCAGAGGAATATGATTGACGCGTAATTCCACTTTGCCATTCCATGGATAAAATAATGCATGAATTCAGCATTGTCCGTTGCCGAAAGGGCGCTCCTGACAGCCTGTGAAATGGCATTTCGGCTCACGGGAGCGTCGTAATCGGCGGGAGGGTTGAACGGTTTTTGCCCTGCAGGTACATCGACGCCGTCACCGAACTTGTTCGTACAAACCAGCGTTTTACTACCGTCTCCCTTACTGGAATCACGGATGGTAAAGATGAACGCCCCGCCGTCGCTGGCGCTGCCGCCGCGGGCGTTCCAGTACTTGTCGGCGATAGGTCGGAACCTGGGGTCTTCGCGTGCCAGACTTTCTAGTGTAGAGTCTACGGCCTGCTTTTCCGAACAGATAAGCCCAATCTGGACCTCTCCCTCCTGGAGCGCAAATACCTGCGGCCTCAGCATGGAGGTATCTGTGATGCCGATAAGTTGTTTGTAGTGTTCGTATGGATTATTGCGAGCTATGATGAAAAACCATGGCCCATCCGGAGACGCCGGCAGATGGGTGGATTGTATATGTTTATAGATACGCTGTTTCTCGGGAAGCAGTTGATCAAAATCATACTCGGACGTAGGGGCCATGGCCTCAATGATATATTCAAGCGGATAATTAAACGTGCGGTTCCAGAGGTCGAATAGCTGGACCGAAACCTCGGTGTCGGTCAGGAATTGGGGCTGAATATTGAATTGCCTTAAATATTCGGTGATGGCATAGTAGTTGGCGAAGTCGCCGTTATGCACCAGCGCCTCATCCATGCCGATGAACGGGTGGGCCCCTCCCGGATGCCAGACCCGGCCTTTGGTGGGGTAGCGCTGGTGAGCGATCCACCCGTGGGCTTTGAAATCTTCAAGCTGATAATACTGGGCTACCTGCTCAGCGTACCCAACAATCTTCAAAATCATGATATCGCGGCCGTGGGACAGCACGAATGCCTTTTTCTCAACCAGAGATGAATAATATTTCTGATTCAACCTAAACGAGTTCTGGGAGATGAACTCATCTTCCGCTTTGCGAACATCCATGCCGCCAAGTTTGTTTTCAGAGATAAAACGATTCAATGCGGCTGGTTTGACCCTGACGAAATACCTCATAACATCCGGCGGTTTGATTTCGAGATCTTTAACCTCGCGGAAATCAGCAAGATGATGCACCATTGACGCCGAATGCACGTCGAGAAAAGGCGTGATGAATTCGGCTTCGACGGCCTGCCGCAAAGAGGGATCAAGCAGTGCGACCTGGATAAGGTAATGGCTATCCAACACTTCCTGAGACACGCCCAGACTAGCGGCTGACAGCCCAACTGCTGCTATGCCGCCGCCTTTGCCGTTCCCCCTGTTGTGCATCTGGAAAGAAGGCTCCATTATATGCCGGCCGCTGACAGGTACGGAAGCGATAAACCCTGTGACGCCGCACCCGCCTTCTTCGGCAGCTTCGACTTCAACGAGGCCAGATGAAGGGAGAGACGCGCGTGCGGCTAAAAGTCTGTCTATTATCGAACTGTTTTCTTGGGGCATAGCTTTCCCTAAATAACCAGTTTATTCTGTGGGGCGGGTTTATATTTGGCTCTTTCCGCCTCGTCGAGATAATCCATGTTGACCAACAAGTCACTGCGGCCTACGAGATCCCTGGTGCTGCGCAGGCCATACTGCCTCAATATTTCGCACCACTGCTTGCGCCAGGCCGTATACATGTTCACTATACGCTGCTCGGTATATTCTTCGCTGATCATACGGCCCAGCTCCGCGTCTGTCGTTGCGATACCACGCGCGCAACCGCGCCCGCTCTCGCACTTGCCGCAGCGTAAGCAGTCCAAGGCCACCAGGTCGGCTGTACCTATGACGACTCCGTCGGCCCCGAGAGCTATGGCCTTGGCGGCGTCAACGGCGTTCCTGATGCCACCTGACGCGATGAGGCATATTTTGTCTCTTACACCCTCAGCCTTGAGAAAGCGATGAATGCGAGGGATGGCGTATTCGATCGGCATCGCAATATTCTTCTTGGCGATGTCCGGCGCGGCGCCGGTGCCCCCGTAGCTGCCATCGAAATGTATGATATGGGCCCCCGCGTAATAACTGCCAACTGCCACCATGTCCGCGTCGCTAGGAGTGGACACCTTGATTGAAACCAACGCACGGGGGTTTATCTCTTTTACCCAGTCGAGATGTTTTTTGTGGTCCTCAACTGAATATACGCTGTGGAAAGGGAACGGAGAGAACAGCGAACTGCCTACCACTGTCTCGCGCATGGCTGCGACTTCAGGGGTTACTTTATCGCCCAGCAGATGCCCGCCAAGCCCAGGTTTGGCTCCCTGTGCGTATTTGAATTCCACGACCGGGGCATTCTGGATAGTTTCTTCGCGTACGCCGAAAAGTCCCGTGGCGATCTGTGTGATGACATGCTCGGCGTAAGGAAGGAATTCTGGCGGGTAGCCCCCTTCCCCCGTGCAGGTCATAGTGTTCAATCTCTTGGCCGCCCTGGCCCGTCCCACTATGACGTTGAGAGCGGTCGAGCCGAAAGACATTCCTCCGCCGTAGCAGGGCAAAGACAGTGTTTTCTGTGGTCTCTCGTCACCCCTGCGGTTCAACTCGTGGGTTGTGTCGATATCTTCGTCGCTGACCTGTATGTACTCAGAGGTAACAGGGCTCCGAAAACGCATCTTGTCGAAACCGCCTCCTGATGAACCGAGGCTGTATTCAAGGTCAACTTCGGGCAGGTTCCCCGTCTCTGCCATATGCCAGTGGGCGATGAGCATCTCAGGGGTCCAGCGGTAATCGCCCATGGTCTCGATGGTAGCGTTAAAACTGACGCTGAGGGCCTTGTTCGGACAGCGACTGACGCAGTAATATTCGCATTTCTCGCAAGCGGTGCCGACGCAGCGTTCCGAGCGAGGAGGCAGGGGTTTTGAATAGCCTTCCGGCTTGATGTGGACCCCGTTCGGGCAGAGGCTGGCGCATAGACCGCATCCGGTGCAGCGCGAATTGCGTGTGACGACAAATTTACCTATAGGATTTCGGAAACGCGAAGGGGTCACCACGGCTTCGGGCAGGGCTCTTTTAGAATGGATCGTATTCATAATTCTACTCGCAGGGTACTTTTCGCTGTCCGAAGATGGGAGCAAAGCTCTCGCGTTCAAGGTCTTCGAGGAAAAGGGCGCGTCCCACTTCTCCGCGAAGGCGCCGTACCTCGCGGATGCCGCAGGCGCCCATGATTTCGAGAAGTTGGTTGTGCCAGGCGCCTATAAGGTTGACGATACGTTGGCTGCCCCAGGCGGTATCGATTTCTCCGATGGTTACAGAGCAGGAACCGCCGGTCTTGCAGAGTCCGCAAAGTCGGCATTCCAGTGCAACAAG
>CAZMDI010000001.1:0-471 GCA_964564995.1 uncultured Dehalococcoidales bacterium | reverse complement strand
AGCAGAGGGATGTCTATGACCACCCCATCGGCACCGCAGATGATGGCCTTGGCCATGTGTTCGGCCATTGCGATACCGCCGGAGAAAATCAGGTTAACCGTCGAGCGGATTTTGCTGTCGATGAGCTTCTTGTGGACCTCTCGGATGAGATCGCGCAGGGGCCTGGGTGCACTAAATCCAATCTCACGCCCGTTATCATCCGCGTAAAAATGGATGGTATCGACACCGGAAAGTGCCAGATCGAGCGCTCTTGAGGGGGCCTTTGAATCAAGCTGAAGGCCTACAGCAATGAGCAGTCCGGGTTTGAATCCACGCAGACGCGTGAATTCGGCTTCCACTCCCGGGACATCGGCTATTTCCACCATATTACTGCGACATATTATGTCAACCCATTCTGTATAATCCCGGGTCGTGACCCTCGGCACCATTGTGCCATCGAAACGGGAAAATCCAGATGAATAATCATTTGCG